>NZ_JBQCVA010000020.1:0-40233 GCF_051962715.1 Neisseria sp. P0008.S010 | reverse complement strand
AGTTTTGACAGTCCGGAACACCGGCAAAAGGAGCTGTGCCGATTTGTGAACTTTTATAACACCGTGAAGCCGCACGGCAGCTTGGACGGTAATACGCCGTTCGAGGTCTTGCAGGCTTACTTTTCTCAATCTGTGGTGTAAACAACGCGGTTATTTTCTACACCTTATCTGTTTTGATTACGGCTGCGGGCGGCATGAGGCTTTTGTCGTCGGGATTGTCGCCGCAGGCACACGCGCAACGGACGAAGCGGCAATCGGGCGGTGACGGATTGGCGGACGGGCAACCGCAACGGCGGCAGTCGGCAGGATTGCCGGACGGCCGGAACGGGTCGTCGAAACGGCGGTATTTGTCTGCTTTCATAAGCCTTCCTTTCGGCCCTTTATTTCGCGCTCGGGCGGATTTGCCAAGAAACAGCCGGAAAGATAATATCCCCGCCCGTGCCGTGCCTTCAAGAAAAAAACGGCTGGAAACTGATTTATCGCAAAGGCATATAAAGTATCCGATGCCAATCGGGACAGGCCTGCCCGGGCAGATACAGGCCGTCTGAAAACCTTTTTTTGCGACAAATGAAAATTTTACGGATAAACAGATACGTTTTGGCGAACCTGCGGAAGAGTTTAATGATACTCAGGAATTGTTTGGAGAAGCATTTGGTGAATGGCGGATTAGCAATACAGATTACAACAGCCCCGAACAAGTGTTGGCCGAAGCCTATTATTCTATAAATTGCGATTATTACCTGTCCGCCTATCTGCAATACCCGCTTTACCACACCAAACCTGACAGCGATTTTCTCCGTCCTTATTTCGATTTGTGGAAACAGGGTTACGGCTTTACCTTAGATAAAGACTGTTTGTATTTGTGCAAATAGCTTCCGTTTTTTCAGACGGCCTCAAACATTTTTTACACACCATGATCTACCACCGCATCGCCGTAAACGTGCCGCTTTCAGACGGCCTTTTGACTTATTCCCATTCCGAGCCGCTGCCGCAGGGCGCGCGGGTGCTTGTGCCTTTCCGCAACAAGACCGTGGTCGGGATTGTGTGGGAAACGGATATTGCGCCCGATATGGATGCGGCGCGGATTTTGGGTGTTCAAACGACCTTTTCGGACGGGCCGCCGCTGCCCGAAAGCTGGCGTGATTTGTTGGCGTTTACGTCGCGTTATTACCACTATCCGACCGGGCAGGCGGTGTTTGCCGCGCTGCCGCAGGGTTTGAAGGAAACGCGCGCGGTGGAAATGCCGCAGCCGCCATTGTTTTATGCGTTGAACGAAGCGGGCAGGGCGCAAATGCCGCCGCCGGCGCGGTTCAACAAAAAAGCGGCTTTGTGGGACGCGCTGCTGTCGGGCGGAATGACGATGGCGGCGTTGAAGCAGGTGAACGCACAGGCGGCGAAATTGATTGAGGATTGGGCGGAGCAGGGCTGGATTGAAACTGCGGAAGCCTCGAAGCCTATCTTAAGGTCGTCTGAATTTCAGCTCAACGCCGACCAGCAGAAGGCTTCCGATGAAATTCAGACGGCCTTCGGCAGCTTCCAGCCGTTTCTGCTGTACGGCATCACCGGCAGCGGCAAGACCGAGGTTTATTTCGATGCGATGGCGAAAGTGTTGGCGCAGGGGCGGCAGGTGTTGTTTCTGTTGCCCGAAATTAATCTCACGCCGCAGCTTTTGAAGCGGGTGGAAAACCGTTTTGCCGACGTGCCGACCGCCGTGTTGCACAGCCAGATGGCGGCAGGCAAGCGCACGCAGGATTATCTGCGCGCCATGTTGGGGCAGGCGAAGCTGGTGATTGGCACGCGGCTGGCGGTGTTTACGCCGATGGATGATGTCGGGCTGATTGTGGTCGATGAGGAACATGACGGCTCGTTCAAACAGGACAACGAATTGCGCTACCACGCCCGCGATTTGGCGGTGTGGCGGGCGAAGCAGAGCGGCTGTCCCGTCGTCTTGGGCAGCGCCACGCCCAGCCTAGAGAGTTGGCACAAAGCGCAAAGCGGCGCGTACCGCCTGCTGCGACTGACCGAACGCGCCTATACCGCTGCGCAACTGCCGCAAGTGGACATCCTCAACGTGGGTCGTCTGAAACTCGACAACGGCTTCTCACCGCAAGCCTTGCAGCTGTTGAAACAGAACTTCGAAGCGGGCGGCATGTCGCTGGTGTACCTCAACCGTCGCGGTTTCGCGCCCGCGCTGTTTTGCGGCGACTGCGGCCATACCTTCGGCTGCCCGAACTGCTCCGCCAAAATGGTGCTGCACCAACGCGCCCGCCAACTGCGCTGCCACCACTGCGACCACCGCGAACCCATCCCGTTCAAATGCCCCGACTGCGGCAACCAAGACCTGACCGCCGTCGGCCACGGCACGCAGCGCGTCGAAGAAACCCTGCGCGCCTTCCTGCCCAAGGCCGCCGTCGTCCGCGTCGACAGGGACAGCACCGCGCACAAAAACGACTGGGCGGATTTGTACCGCCGCATCGCTGACAACGAAATCGACATTCTGGTCGGTACGCAGATGCTCGCCAAAGGCCATGATTTTGCGCGGCTTAACCTCGTTATCGTATTGAACGCCGACGGCAGCCTGTACAGCGCGGACTTCCGCGCGCCGGAAAGGCTGTTCGCCGAGCTGATGCAAGTGTCCGGTAGGGCGGGGCGCGCCGACAAACCCGGCAAGGTGTTGATACAGACCCAACTGCCCGAACATCCCGTCTTCGCCGCCGTCAAAGCGCAGGACTACGCCGTGTTTGCCGAAAACGAATTGAACGAACGGCAAATGTTCGCCATGCCGCCCTTCGGTTTTCAGACTGCCTTCCGCGCCGACGCGCCGCGCGTTGCCGATGCGATGGAGTTTCTCAACGCCGCCAAAGAAACCCTCGCCCCGCTCTTGCCCGAAAGCGTTTCCCAGTTCGGCGCCGCACCCATGCTGATGGTGCGCCTCGCCGAACGCGAACGCGCGCAAATCTTCCTTGAATCAACATCCCGACAGGATTTGCACCGCGCCGTGAGTTTGTGGGTGCAGGTGTTGCAGCAAAACCGCGACGGCAAAATCAGATGGTCGGTGGATGTGGATACACAAGAATCTTGAGGGGTTTGAAGAAGGCAAGAGGCCGTCTGAAAGGTGTTTTCAGACGGCCTCTGTTTGGTTTCGGAGTTATTTTGCCAGTTCTTCGTCGATTTGGCGGTAGAGTTCGGCGAAGTCGGGTTCGCCGACGAAGGTTTTCAAGACTTCGCCTTTTTTGTTGATGAGGACGGAAGTCGGGTAAACCTGCGTGCCGAAAGCCGTGGCGGCGGTTTTTCCGCCGTCGTAGGCGACGGTGAAGTTCATGCCTTTTTCGGCGGCGTAGGTTTGTACGGCGGGGAGGGGGTCGAAGGGCAGGGAGATGCCGATGACTTGGAAGTCCGGCCGCGATTGGTAGTCGTGCGCCATTTTGATGACCAGGGGCATTTCTTTGACGCAGCCGGGGCAGGAGGGATACCAGAAATTGATGAAGCTGACTTTGCCGTTCAGGGTGCTGTTGTTTACGGGGCGGCCGTCGAGGCTGGTTAGGGAAAAGGCGGGGGCGGCCGGTTTGGCGGGTATCAGGACGAAGGCCAGCAGGCCGGCGATGAGGGCGGCTGCGGCGACGGGGATGAGTTTTTTCATGGTTGGCGGTTTTGCAGTTGTTGCAGGAGGTTGTAAACGTCGGGCGGGAAGCAGGTGCCGCGGCCGTCTGAAACGGGGACGACGGTGATGTCGGCCTGAACGGCGGTTTTTCCGTTATGCGCCAGGGTTGCGGTTTGGCGGATGACGGTGCGCCCCGGTTCGAGTGTGCGGATGCTGCTGCGGATGAGGAGGGTGTCGCCTTCGGCGGCGGGGCGCAGGTAGCGGATGTCGGCACGGGCGACAAGGATGGAAATGCCGCCCAAGTCGGCGAGCAGGTTGTGCCGTTCGAAAAAATGCCAGCGCGCTTCTTCGAGGAATTCGAGGTAGCGCGCGTTGTTGACGTGGCCGTATCCGTCGAGGTGGTAGTTGCGGATGCGGATGGCGGTGTCGCTCATTTTCAGTCTAAATCCAGCGGTTGGAAGGCTTCGCGTGCGAGCGGTTCGGCGGTGAGGTCGGTAACGACTGTGGCGGTGCGGATGTCGAACCATTCGGCGAAGATGTCGGGGTGGAGGTCGGGCCACAGGCTGTCGTCTTCGCACCAGTCGGCCAGTTCGGCGGCGAAGATTTCTTCGACGCGGCCTTCGATGCTGTCCCAGATTTCGTCTGTGTTGTCGCAGGGGTCTGTGAGGTAGGCGTTGGCATCGTCTTGCAGGTCTTCGAGGGTGAAGTCGGAAAGGTCGGTGCCTATGCTGTGCAGCCAGTGCCAGAAGGGTTCGCGGGGAATCAGCAGGAAGAGGCTTCGGTTTACTTCGTACATGGTGTTTTCCTTAAATGTCGGTTGGGACGGCGGCTATGATAATGTGTGCCGGCGGTTTCGTCATCCGTGTGCTGCGGTTTCAGGCTTCACGCTCCTGCGGCGTCCAGTCGGAATAGGGGTGTTTGCTCAGGTAGGCGTTGGTGTAGCGGCCGTCGGCGGTGATTTCGCGGCCCAGCCAGGACGGGCGTTCGAAGGGGGTGTCTTCGGCGAGCAGTTCGATTTCGGCAACGACGAGCGGGGCGTTTGCGCCGAAGTATTCGTCGATTTCGAAGGTGAAGCCGCCGTGCCGGACGGTGTAGCGGTGTTTTTCCAGTGTGAACGGGCACATGGTGTCCATGATTCCGCGTGCGTGTTCGAGGGGGATTTCGTATTCGTATTCGCTGCGGGTGATGTCGGAAATGTAGCCTTTCAGGGTCAGCCAGGCTTGGTTGCCGATGATGCGGACGCGGATGGTGCGTTCTTTTTCGACGCTGAGGTAGCCTTGGGCGAGCAGTTCGGGTTCGCCGGCTTCGGCGCGCCAGCCGTCGTTTGCGGGGAGGAAGCGGCGTTCTATTTCGATGGTCATTTTCAGACGGCCTTTCAGAATGGTTTGAATATAACGAGGTAAAGTGCGGCAATCATCATCAGGACGGGTATTTCGTTGAAGACGCGGTACCATTTGTGGCTGCGGCGGTTGCGGCGGGCGGCGAAGTCGTGCAGCAGGCGGGCGCAGTAGGCGTGGTAGGCGAGGAGGAGGAGGCCGAGCGTGAGTTTGAGGTGTACCCAGCCGTAAACCCACCAGCCGGTGGCGAAGGGGATGAGGATGCCGAACAGGGCGGCTCCGATGCCCAGCGGGGTCATGAAGCGCATCAGCCGCCGCGACATTTCGAGCAGGCGGCGGTATTCGGCGGATTCGGTGTCTTCCACCTGCGCGAGGTTCACATAGATGCGCGGCAGGTAGAAAAGTCCGGCAAACCAGGAGATGATGAAGAAGAGGTGCAGCAGTTTAAACCAGGGATACATTTTCAGACGGCCTTTCTGCCCGTGATACGGGTCGGGCGGCATTATATAGTAGGCAGGGGCGGATTTTGTTAAAATGGGCGTCCTTAAACCAAATCCATAAGGGAAGGCGTTATGTTGAACCAGTTTGAAATCCACGGCGGCGTAGTTAAGAATTTGAATGCCTTTTTGGCCGAGCGCGGTATAGACCTGAAAACGGCGATGGACGCGGAGGAGACCAATAAGTTGGTGGCCGCGATTATCCATGAGGGTTTGCCGGGCATGGTACGCCGCATTTATTCGCTGCAAAAAATGCAAACCTTTTTCTGGGAGAAGAAGGATTTGATGGTGGATTATGTGGCCGCGCGTTTGGAAGCGGCGGAGAAAAAGGCTCAGGCGCGCAAATAAGCCTGCTTTGAATCCGGTTTGGAGGCCGTCTGAAAACCCGAAATGCGGTTTTCAGACGGCCTCTCTCTGTGTCGGGACAGGTTGCCGCCGTGTTGCCTTTTGTTAAGCGGGCGGCTATAGTAAATCGCATTCGGGCCGCCTTTTGTTCGGCCGATAAGAAAAACATCGATTTATTAGAGGACACATCCATGCACCTGATACGCGCGCTCAGCATTATTTTCGGCTTCCTCGCCTTGGGGGAGGCCGTGATTCATTTTACGGGCATGAAACTGCCCGGCAGCATCATCGGCATGGCTTTGCTGTTTGTTTCGCTGCACATGAAGTGGGTGAAGGCGGCCTGGCTTCAGGGGTTGGTGGACGTGATGATGGCCAACCTTTCGCTGTTCCTCGTGCCGCCCTGCGTCGCGGTGATGGGGTATTTCGATTTGCTGGCCGAGGATTTTTGGGCGATTGCGGCATCCACGCTGTTCAGCACGCTGGCGGTGATGTTCGCCACCGGCAAGACCCACGAACTGCTGCGGAGGCGTTGAAATGGAAATGTTGCGCCATCCGATTGTGTTGCTGTGGCTGACGATTACGTTTTATTGGGCGGTCAACCTGCTGCGGGCGCGTACCGGCAGCATGTTTGTCAATCCCGTGGTGTGCACCACCGCCGTCGTCATCCTTTATTTGAAACTTGCGGGCATAGATTACGCCGCCTATCACAATGCGGCGCAGTTTATCGATTTCTGGCTCAAGCCGGTGGTGGTCGGGCTGGCCGTGCCGCTTTATTTGAATTGGGACAAAATCCGCCGCCAATGGCTGCCGATTGTGCTGTCGCAGGCCGTGGGCAGCGTTACCGGCATCGTCAGCGCGGTGTATATCGCCAAATTTATGGGCGCGGGGCGCGATGTGGTGTTGAGCCTGGCCGCCAAATCGGTCACCAATCCGATTGCCATCGAAATCACCCAAAGCATAGGCGGGATTCCCGCCATCACCGCCGCCACCGTTATCGCCGCCGGCATGATCGGGCAGATGGCGGGTTACCGCATCATGAGCGCGGGTACGCTGACCAAGCCGATGTCGCAAGGGATGTCGATGGGTTCGGCCTCGCACGCGATGGGCATTGCCGCCTCGTTGGAGCGCGGGAAAAAGTTTGCCGCCTATGCCAGCCTCGGGCTGATTTTCAACGGTGTATTGACCGCAGTTTTAGTGCCGCTGCTGATTCCCTTAATGGGCGTGTAAGCATCCGCCCGACATCATGAGGCCGTCTGAAAACCATGTGCGGTTTTTTCAGACGGCCTCATGCCTGATTCCGCATACCGATGCCAAAAAGAGGTATTTGCTTTACAATACCGTCCCTTAACTTTTGTTTACCCGATTTTTTGTACATGAACGAACACGTTTCCGTCCCATCTCCCGTCGGTGAAGACTACCTGCTATTAGGTCAGTACGCCGAACGCGCCTATCTCGAATACGCCATGAGCGTGGTCAAAGGCCGCGCGCTGCCTGAAGTTTCAGACGGCCAGAAGCCCGTGCAGCGGCGCATTTTGTTTGCCATGCGCGATATGGGTTTGACGGCGGGGGCGAAGCCGGTGAAATCGGCGCGCGTGGTCGGTGAGATTTTGGGTAAATACCACCCGCACGGCGACAGTTCTGCCTATGAAGCAATGGTGCGCATGGCGCAGGATTTTACCTTGCGCTACCCCTTAATCGACGGCATCGGTAACTTCGGTTCGCGCGACGGCGACGGGGCGGCGGCGATGCGTTACACCGAAGCGCGGCTGACGCCGATTGCAGAATTGCTGTTGTCCGAAATCAATCAGGGGACGGTGGATTTCGTGCCGAACTACGACGGCGCGTTTGACGAACCGCTGCACCTGCCCGCCCGCCTGCCTATGGTGTTGCTCAACGGTGCGTCAGGTATCGCGGTAGGCATGGCGACCGAAATTCCGTCGCACAATTTGAACGAAGTCACGCAGGCGGCGATTGCGCTGTTGAAAAAGCCGACCCTGGAAACCGCCGACCTGATGCAGTACATCCCCGCGCCCGATTTTGCCGGCGGTGGTCAAATCATCACGCCGGCGGACGAATTGCGTCGGATTTACGAAACCGGCAAGGGCAGCGTGCGCGTGCGTGCGCGTTATGAAATCGAGAAGCTGGCGCGCGGACAATGGCGCGTGATTGTGACCGAGCTGCCGCCAAACGCCAACTCCGCCAAAATCCTTGCGGAAATCGAAGAACAGACCAACCCGAAACCGAAAGCAGGTAAAAAGCAGCTCAACCAAGACCAGCTCAACACCAAAAAGCTGATGCTGGATTTAATCGACCGCGTGCGCGACGAGTCCGACGGCGAACATCCCGTGCGCCTTGTGTTCGAACCGAAATCCAGCCGCATCGATACGGATACCTTCATCAACACGCTGATGGCGCAGACTTCGCTGGAAGGCAATGTGTCCATGAACTTGGTGATGATGGGGCTGGACAACCGCCCCGCGCAGAAAAACCTGAAAACGATTTTGCAGGAATGGCTGGATTTCCGCGTCGTTACCGTAACACGCCGTCTGAAATTCCGTTTGAACCAAGTGGAAAAACGGCTGCACATCCTCGAAGGCCGTCTGAAAGTCTTTTTGCACATTGACGAAGTGATTAAAGTTATCCGCGAATCAGACGAACCGAAAACCGACCTGATGGCGGCGTTCGGGCTGACCGAAATCCAAGCGGAAGACATTTTGGAAATCCGCCTGCGTCAGCTGGCGCGTTTGGAAGGGTTCAAACTCGAAAAAGAATTGAATGAATTGCGCGAGGAACAAGGTCGTCTGAATATCCTTTTGGGCGACGAAAACGAAAAACGCAAGCTGATTATCAAAGAGATGCAGGCGGACATGAAGCAGTTCGGCGACGCGCGCCGCACGCTGGTGGAAGAAGCCGGACGCGCCGTGCTGACACAGACCACCGCCGACGAGCCCATCACGCTGATTCTGTCGGAAAAAGGGTGGATACGCAGCCGTGCCGGACACAACCTCGATTTGAGCCAGACCGCGTTCAAAGAAGGCGACCGCCTCAAACAAACCCTCGAAGGTCGCACCGTTTTGCCCGTCGTCATCCTTGATTCATTGGGCAGAACCTACACGCTCGATGCCGCCGAAATCCCAGGCGGACGCGGCGACGGCGTGCCGGTTTCATCGTTAATCGAGCTGCAAAACGGAGCGAAACCCGTCGCTATGCTCACCGGACAGCCCGAACAGCACTATCTGCTCTCAGGCAGCGGCGGCTACGGCTTCATCGCCAAGCTGGGCGATATGGTCGGACGCGTGAAAGCGGGCAAAGTGGTGATGACTGTGGACAGTGGCGAAACCGTCCTGCCGCCGATTGCCGTCTATGCTTCCTCGCTCATCAATCCCGACTGCAAAATCGTACTGGCCAGCAGCGACCACCGCCTCTTGGCATTTTCCATCGGCGAACTCAAAGTCATGCCCAAAGGACGCGGTTTGCAGTTGATGTCGTTGACCGACGGCGCATCGCTGGAACACACCGCCGTGATTTCCTCCGCCGAATTTACCGTCGAAACCGTCGGCAGGCGCGGCGCAGTCCACCAAGAACGCCTGCGCATCCGCGACATCGACGGCAAACGTGGTAAAAAAGGGAAAGTTTTGGACGTATCAGGCCGTCTGAAAACCATTAAGGCGGGCGATTAACCGCCGAGGCCGTCTGAAAGCGCGGCGAAAGCCGCCGTGCGATAATCCTATCGAAAACATTACCGGAATAACCGACAGAACGATTGCGAAACCGATACGAATATGGATAAATCTTTTTTCCCGAAAACCGAAGAATGGAACGAGCAGGTAGACCGCATTCCGTGGCTGCTCAATGTCTGCCGGCTGACCATCCTGCTGTCGATGTTTGTGCTGTATATGATGTCGGTTTTCTCGGAAAACGCCGGGCTGAAAAAAATGGTGCCGCCGAAGATTTTCTATATTTGGGCCGCCGTTTATGCCGGAATTACCCTGATTTCGATTGTCCGGCCGCATTGGGTACGGCAGGAAAACGATAAATTGCCCAATGCCAGCGCAGTCGTTGATATCGTGATGATTATGGTCTTGGTGTACCTGACAGGCGGCATAGGGACGGGTATCGGTATTCTGGTGCTGCCGTTTGTTGCCACATCCTGTATGCTCAGTTACGGCAAGTTTCCGATTCTGTATGCCGGTTTTACCACGGTATGCATCCTGTGCGTGATGTTTTTGAGCGACCAATTGAGCTTGAATGTCAAAACATGGGACGGCCGAAATATCGGTACCGCCATTGTGCTGATTGGTGCATCGTTTGCCGTGGCTTATCTTACTTCATACAGTGCCGCCTTCCTGCGTGATGCCACTGCTTCGGCAAAGAAGCACAAACGGAATTACAACCGCGTGCGCGGGCTGAACCAGCTGGTGTTGAATCGGGTGCAGGAAGCGGTGATTGTGATTGATCCGGAATTGAAAGTATGGCTGTTTAACCGTCAGGCGAAGAATTATTTTTCTGGCTTGGCGGCAGAGCATAAAGAACCGATTTTCGAAGATTTGGTTGCGCGCTGGCTGTTAAACCCTGAAAAACCGTTCGAGGCCGATATTCATCTGCATCGGTTTTCCATGCACGTCCGGGCCGTGCCTATGGTGCAGGAAGACGGAAAATTGCTGATGCTGTTTTTGCGCTCGTTGCGTGAAATTGCCGCCGAAGCCATGGCAACCAAACTGGCTTCCCTCGGCCAGCTGACCGCCAATCTAGCGCATGAAATCCGCAATCCGATGTCTGCCATCCGTCATGCCAACGACCTGCTGCAGGAAAACATAGAAGACCCGGTCAGCAAGAAACTGCACGGTATCATCGACAGTAATATTCGTCGTATCGACAAGATGTTGGAAGATGTTTCCACCTTGAATAAAAAAGACAACCTCGGCCGTGAAAGCATCAACCTGATGAAATTCTGGCTGGCATTCAAGCAGGAATTTACACTGAACAACCCGAATTCGGTCGGCTGCATCAAAATGGAAATGAAGGGCAAAAATCTGACTGTTACGGCCGATCCCATGCATGTGCAGCAAATCATGTGGAACTTGTGCAATAACGCTTGGCGGCACAGTACGAAAGGCAGTGACGCCATCCAAGTATCAATTAAGCCGAGTGGCAAACTGAATGTTTCGATCGTGGTATCGGATGATGGCCCGGGTGTGGCTCCCGAAATCCGCAACCAGTTGTTCGAACCGTTTTTCACTACCGAAAAAGGCGGCACCGGGCTGGGGCTGTATGTTGCCCGCGAACTGGCTCATGCCAACTTGGGACAATTGCACTACCATCCCGAATTGAATGGATTCGAATTGATTTTACCGAAAGACAACAATCATGAAGAGTAACGATCTGCAATATCCGGTATTGGTCGTAGACGACGAGGCGGACATCCGCGACCTGATGGAAATGACCCTGATGAAGATGGGGCTGCGGGTGGATACCGCCGTCGGCGTGGACGATGCCAAAGAAAAATTGGAAAACAACGACTATTCTCTGGTATTGACGGATATGCGTATGCCCGATGGTTCGGGTTTGGAAGTGGTCCAGCACATCAATAAGCTGATGCTCGATACACCCGTGGCCGTGATTACCGCTTTCGGTAATGCCGACCAGGCGGTGGAGGCACTGAAAGAGGGTGCGTTCGACTACCTGCAAAAGCCGATTACCCTGTCGCAACTGCGTTCGTTGGTCAAATCGGCAGTCAAAGTAAACGAACCTGAAGAAAAGCCTCAGGCCGAACCGGCCGCACCTGCGCCCGCTCCGGCTGCCCAACCTGTTCCTTCATTCGTACCGCCGCCCGTGCCGCCGAGGCCGCAGCCCATAGCCGCCGTCCCCTCAAGGCCGTCTGAAAGTGCGGCGAAAACCGTCAGGAAAGGCATTTCCGGCGGTATAGACCGTCCGATGACGCCTCCGAGTGCATTGAGTTCCCTGCGTGAGCGTTTCCGCAGTGCCCCGGCGCAAAATGCCCAGGCTGCAGCAGGCATGGTATCGGCATCGGAGCCGGAAGTCGGCGGCGATATCGATATGCCGCGCCTTTTGGGTATGTCGCCGCAGATGGTGGAAGTGCGCCACTTAATCCGCCGCCTGGCCGGAAGTAACGTGCCGGTTTACATTTCCGGCGAATCCGGTTCGGGTAAAGAGCAGGCTGCCCGCAGCATACACGAACTGTCTCCGCGTACGGTCGGCCCGTTTATCGCGGTGAACTGCGGCGCGATTCCCGAAAACCTGATGGAAAGCGAATTTTTCGGTTACAAAAAAGGCAGCTTTACCGGTGCAGACCAAGACCGTCTCGGCTTTTTCCAACATGCCGACGGCGGCACGCTGTTCCTCGACGAAGTTGCCGACTTGCCGTTGGCCATGCAGGTCAAACTCCTGCGTGCCATTCAGGAAAAGGCCGTCCGCCGCATCGGTGATGCCAAAGAAACGCCTGTGGACGTGCGCATCATCTGCGCCACCCACAAAAACCTGGAAGCACTGGTAGAAAGCGGCGCATTCCGCCAAGACTTATACTACCGCCTCAACGTCGTTACCCTGCATATGCCCCCGCTGCGCGAGATGCGCGAGGATTTAGGCGGCCTGATTCTGCGCCTGTTGAACAAATACCGCGACGGCGTGCCGGGCGGCTACAAACTCAGCCCCAAGGCACAGGAAGCCTTGTTGTCATACAGCTATCCGGGCAACTTCCGCGAATTGGAAAACATCTTGGAACGCGCCATCGCCCTGACGATCGGCAACATCATCCAAGTTGATGATTTGCAGCTGACCGCAGGAAACGGCCCGCGCCTCACCGATTTGCCGGCCCGTTCGCCAGCCGAGCCGCAGGCTGAAGCCGTTGTCGAAACGGCTGCGGACGATGCTGCGGAACTGCCGCCGATGAATTTCGACGATTTGCCGCAGTTTATTCCCGGTCAGACGCAGATTCAGGAATATCTCGACCTATTGGAGCGTTCGATTATCGAGCAGGCCTTGCAAATTACGCGCTATAACCGCACGCAGGCCGCCAAGCTGCTGGGCATCAGTTTCCGTTCGATGCGTTACCGCATGGAACGGTTGAGCATCGAATAAACGCTCGCCGTTGTTTGCCAAAAGAAAACAGGCTGTCTGAAAAAGGTTTTCAGACGGCCTGTTCGAATGTGTTGCAGACTAATTAGTAGTCTATTGTCTCACGGATGATTTTCAGGTCGGGATAGGACAGAATGATGTCGTATTCGCGGCCGTTTTTATAGGCTTCGATTTCCAGTACAGGTTTGCCCCAGTGGTCGTCGGGATCGATTTCGTGTACTTGGTAGCCACGCTGCTCCAACATTCTGACTGCTTTGGCACGGTTTTGCTCGAAGTCTTTGTCGCTGTAAATCTGATGTTCGATGTAGTCGTTGGCTGAAGCAGAAGCGGCAGACAGGGCGATGATGGCGGTAATGAGGAATTTTTTCATGATGTTTTCCTTTCGGTTGGTGAATGTTGTTTCGACGAGTGTTATTAAACCGTATTCGGATTAGGGGAAAATTAGAGGAGTGTAATCGAAGTGTAAAGCTGTAAAAAAAGGCCGTCTGAAAAACCTTTTTCAGACGGCCTGATGTATTGATTCAGCGGCAGGAGTCCATGCATTCGCGTACCAGCTCCGGCCCTTGGTAGATCAGGCCGCTGTAGAGTTGGACCGCCGTTGCGCCGAGCCGCAGTTTCTCCGCCGCATCTTCGCCGCAGACGATGCCGCCTACGCCGATGATGGGGACGGTGCTGCCCAGTATTTCGGCCAAACGGCGCAGGACGAGATTGCTTTTTTCGCGCACCGGCAGGCCGCTGAGGCCGCCTTGTTCTTGGGCGAGCGGATGGTTGCCCAAGGCTGTTTTGTCGATGGTGGTGTTGGTGGCGATGATGCCGTCCATTTCGACGTTTTGCACCACATGGGCGATGTCGGCGATTTGCGTTTCGTCCAGGTCGGGCGCGATTTTGACTGCCAGCGGCACATAGCGGCCGTGGGATGCGGCCAGTTGCGCCTGTTTGTCTTTCAGTGCGGTCAGCAGGGCGGTCAGTTCGTCGCCGCCTTGCAGGGCGCGCAGGTTTTTGGTGTTGGGCGAGGAAATATTGACGGTGATGTAGTCGGCATGGGCGTAGGCCTTTTCCAGACAGATTAAATAGTCGTCGGCGGCATTTTCAATCGGGGTAACGGCGTTTTTGCCGATGTTGATGCCCAGTATGCCCCGGTACGCGCTTTTTTCGATGTTGCGAATGGCTGCGTCGATGCCGTGGTTGTTGAAACCCATGCGGTTGACGACGGCCTGTTGTTCGGGCAGGCGGAACAGGCGCGGCTGCGGGTTGCCGTCCTGCGGCCTGGGTGTAACGGTGCCGATTTCGATGAAGCCGAAACCGAGTGCGGCCAGCGCGTCGATGTATTCGCCGTTTTTGTCCAGTCCGGCGGCCAGTCCGACCGGGTTGGGCAGCTGCAGGCCCATCAGTTCGGTGGGACGGCTGCGCGGCGGCACGGGGGCGGTCAGGCCGAAACGGGCAGCCAGCTTCAGCATGGTCAGGGTGGCGTGGTGGGCCTGTTCGGGTTCCAGGCGGAAAATCAGGGGTCGGAGTAGTGAATACATGATGGAGGCCGTCTGAAAAATAGGGAAGGAAGGTTCATTTTAACCTAAAACGTATCGGCCATGCGGCGGGAAATACCGCTTCCGGCAGGCAGGCGGTTGTGTTTAAAACGACGAACCCGGCCGGCTGAGAAAGTCTTGTTCCTCAGCCGTGCTTTTCCGGCCCAAAACGGTATTGCGGTGCGGATAACGGCCGAAGCGGTCGATGACGGCTTTGTGCCACAATTCGAAATCCGACGCCGTTTCGGAGGTGTAGCGTTCGAACAGCGCGGCGGCTTGGGTGTGGATGGCGCGGCTTTCGCTGTGCATCAGCGGCATCAGTATGAAATGCCGCTCTTCTTCTTGCATGGCGGCGAATCCGGGCAGGCGGAGGGCTTCCTGCGCGAGGCAGACGGCAGCCAAATCTTGCGCGAAGGCGGCCGGGCTGTTGCGGAACAGGTTGCGCGAAAATTAGTCGAGTATGATGATTTCGGCCAGCCTGCCGCGCAAGGTGTCGCGCCAGTCGGCCAGTTCTCCTGCCGCCGCCTGTTGCCACAGCGGGAAAAAACGGCTGCGGATTTGTTGGTCGAAATCGTCGTTTTTGGCAAACCAAAACGGGCGGTTTGGTTCGGCAAACCAAAAATCCAATACGTCTTGGGCATTCATTGATTTTACTTTCTGATTGGAGGCAGGGTCGCAGGGCATCCGAGGCCGTCTGAAAAGACTGGTTGCGGTTGCTTGGCAAGGTTTGCGGCAGCGGCAAAGGTTTTATTGGGATTCCGCAACAACGCCGATGCTTGTCGGAAAAGTTGTTTGGATTCCGCAGAAACTCGCTGTGCTCGTTTTAGCTTCGCAGAAACTCTGCTTCCTAGCGGAAGCAGAGTTTTCAGACGGCCTGTGTTTATTTGGCCGCTTCGGGCAGGGTTTGTTCGAACGATTCGGTCAGCAGCCCGCCGTGCGTGAGGTCGGCATGGTGGCGGTATTGTACCTGCAGGCCGTGTTGCCGCAGGCGTTCGGCCAGTTGTTTTGCGCTGTCGGGCGGTACGGCGCGGGTAACGGCTTCGCGGTGGGATAGCATGGCGGCCTGTTGCGGGTTGGCGGGTCGTTTGTTGTCGTTTGTACCGCTTTTTTCGATGGTAAGGCTCAGGTTGCTTGGAGGAGGCCGTCTGAAAAACGGTTCGGCGTATTGCAGCATCAGGCCGTTTTGCCACCACAGCGAGGGGTCGGCGGCGACGTAGCGGGTGAAGGCCTGCGGCTCGTTGAACAGGGTGTGGAGGACAAACAGGCCGCCGTAGGAGTGCCCCCACAGGGTTTGTTTGTGCGGGTCGGTGGGGGCGAGGCGGTCGATTTGCGGCCGGACTTGATGCAGGATGAATTTGAGGAACTGCAGTGCGCCGCCGTTGCTGCGTTCGGGTGTCAGCTGGTCGGGCATGGTTTTGCCTTGCGGGTCGGGCGGGGTGTAGTCGTAGGCGCGGGCGGCGGTATCGAAGCGCAGTTCGGTTGGGTAGCCGATGAGGACGAGGACGGGCAGTTGTTCGGGCGGGAGTTTGAGGCGGTCGGGGGTGAGGTATTCGAGCAGGGCGTTGCCGTCAAGTGCGTAAAGGGCGGGGAAGCCGCCGGCGGGCGGGGCGGCTTTGGGAATGCCGACGAAGATGCGGTGCGGCCGGTTTTGGCTGTCTTTGATGTCGAGTGTGCGGAAGGTGTAGGCGTTGTGCTGCTGCGAGAGGACGGCTGTGTCGGCGCGGCGGGTGATTTCGTTGTTGGGTGTCGGTGCGGCGGAAACGATGCTCGCGGCGGTTATCAGGGCAAGGGGGAGGAGATGTTTGTGCATGGGTTGCTCGCTGTGGTAGGTGGGTCGGGAGGCCGTCTGAAAGGGTTTGGCGAGTGTGTTTGGATTTTGCAGTTTTTGTTTCTGTTTTGCAGAAACCCTGCTTCCTGACGGAAGCCTCGTTTTAGCTTCGCAGAAACTCGCTGCGCTCGTTTTCAGACGGCCTGTGTGTCAGCGTTTGGCTTTAAAGCTGAGCAGGTGTTGCCGTGTGGCCAGCCATGCGCCGGCGATGCCGAGTGCGGCGACGATGCCGCAGACGGACAGCCATTCCCATGTGTGGAAGAAACGCCATTCGATGTTGAGGCCGTAGGGGCGGAAAATCTGTGCCACCAGGGGTTGGGTGGCGTGTATCAGCCAGGCGCACAGGGCAAGGCTCAGGCCTGCGGCCAGGAGGCTCTGCCAAACGGCCTGATAGAGGAAGGGGCGGCGGATGAAGGAGGACGGCGCGCCTAGGAGTTTGGTGATTTCGATTTCTTCTTTGCGGCTGAGGATTTGCAGGCGGATGGTGTTGTGCGCCACCAAAACGAAGGCCACGCTGAGGGTAACGGACAGGAAGGCCAACACTTTTTGGACGAAATCGTCGATTTGGTAGAGGGTTTGCATCCATTCGGTGTCGAGTTGGGTGGATTCCACCATCGGCAGCTTGGCCAAATCCTGCCTCAGTGCCTGCATTTCAGACGGCGTGCCGCCCGGTTTGGGGCTGACGACGAATGCGTCGGGCAGCGGGTTGCTGTCGAGCATGGAGACGATGTCTTGCTCGCCCATGCTGGTTTGCAGTTCGCTCAAGCCCTGCGCCTTGCCGATAAATTCGCTTTTTTCAATCCGTTTGTCGGCAGTAAGCAGTTCTTTGACGACGGCGCTGTCGGCTTCGTCGGCGTTTTGTTCCATATATAGGGTGATTTGCGGCGATTCGTTCAGTTTGCCGAGTACGGCCTGGCTGCTTTGCACGCCGAGGTAGAGTGCCAGCGGCAGGCTCATGGCGATGGCCAGCATGACGAGTATCAGCAGGGTGGCCAAAGGTTGTTTGAACAGCTGGCGGACGGCATTTTTGGCCGCTTCGAAGTGTAGGGTGAAGTAGTTCATGAGGCAAACCTGCCTTCCTGCAGGCGCAAAATGCGGTGGCCGTAATCGGCCATCAGGGTTTCGTCGTGGGCGGCGACGATGACGGTGGTACCCGCTTCGTGAAAGGTTTTGAACAGTTCCATGATGTCGAGCGCGTAGGCGCGGTCGAGGTTGGCCGAGGGTTCGTCTGCAATCAGCAGGCTGGGCTGGTGGACGACGGCGCGCGCGATGCACAGGCGTTGCTGTTCGCCGCCGGAAAGGGTGACGGGGTCGGCGTTCTCACGTCCGGCAAGTCCGACTTTCGCAATTGCCACCCGCGCGCGTTTTTCTGCTTCGGCACGGCCGTAACCGATGATTTGCAACGGCAGCAGGACGTTTTGCAGCACGCTGCGGTCAAACAGGATTTTATGGTCTTGGAAGACGATGCCGATATGCTGGCGCAGGAAGCCGATTTGGTTATCGTTCAGGCTGCCGATGTCGCGGCCGTTCATCCACACTTTGCCGGAAGACGGTTTGGTAATGCCGGCAATCAGTTTGAGGACCGTCGATTTGCCTGCACCCGAATGGCCGGCGACAAAAATCATCTCGCCTTTTTCAATTTGGAAACTGACGTTTTTCAGCGCCTGGAAACCACCTCTGTAGGTTTTGGAAACTTGTTCGAAACGTATCATGGAAAAACGGGGTTATCGATAAAAAACGGCGGCATTATAGCCGAAAATAATCGCAGGCCGTCTGAAAGCCGTTCGGACGGCCTTGAAGGATAAATAAAATTGATGGGGGCGTGCAAATACAGTAAACTGCGTCTATTTAAAAAATTTATGGTATCCGCAGCATGAAACCTGCTTTTGAAATCAAATCCGCCCGCACCGACGCATTGGCCGTTTATCTGCACAATGCCGATGCCGCCGCATTGGATGCCGCATTGGCCAAGTGCGCGGCGCAATATCGCGAGCTCAACCTGCCGCTGATATTGGATATGCAGGATTTCCGTCCGTCCGAGGCCGATTTGCCCGCCGTGCTGGCCGTTTTCCGCCGCCACCGCCTGCCTGTTGCCGCTTTGCGGCACAGCGACGAAGCCTGGGCGGCAACGGCAGCCGGCAACGGCCTGCCTTTTACGCCGCCGGGCAAAGAACGGCCTGTTCCGCTGGAAACGGCGGATGCAGGGACGGTGGCCGAAATCACGGGTGAAATCGCATCCGAAACGGCCAAGCAGGCCGGGCATCCGACTGTCCTGGTTGCCGATCCGGTGCGGACCGGGCAGCAGGTGTATGCGGAAAACGCCGACTTAATCGTTACCGGAACGGTCAGCGAAGGGGCGGAGCTGATTGCCGACGGCAACATCCATATCTACGCATCGATGCGCGGCCGCGCGCTGGCGGGAGCCAAAGGGCGGCGCGACGCACGCATTTTCATTCATTCCATGCAGGCCGAACTGGTATCGATTGCGGGCATCTACCGCAACTTCGAGCAGCAGTTGCCCGAACATTTATATCGGAAACCGGTACAGATACACCTGCAGGACGACCGTTTGGTCATTGTGGCCATCGCGGCTTAGCCGGATGCCGTATCATTCGAACCCTGAATATTTTGCATTAAAGTAAAGGAAACATTGTGGCAAAAATCATCGTTGTAACTTCAGGCAAAGGCGGTGTGGGTAAAACCACCACCAGTGCGAGCATTGCTTCCGGTTTGGCACTCCGCGGCCATAAAACCGCCGTTATCGACTTCGACGTCGGCTTGCGCAACCTGGATTTGATTATGGGCTGCGAACGCCGCGTGGTATACGACCTGATCAACGTCATCCAAGGGGAAGCCACCCTCAACCAGGCTCTGATTAAAGACAAACATTGCGACAAACTGTTCATCCTGCCTGCCTCGCAAACACGCGACAAAGACGCGCTGACCAAAGAAGGCGTGGAAAAAGTATTGAACACGCTGACCGGCGAGATGGGTTTTGAATTCGTCATCTGCGATTCGCCCGCCGGTATCGAACAAGGCGCGCTGATGGCACTGTATTTTGCCGACGAAGCCATCGTAACCACCAATCCCGAGGTTTCCAGTGTGCGCGATTCCGACCGCATCCTCGGCATTCTGCAAAGCAAATCCCGTAAGGCGGAACAAGGCGGAAAGGTAAAAGAACACCTGTTGATTACGCGCTATTCGCCGGAGCGGGTTGAAAAAGGCGAGATGCTGTCGGTGGACGATATTTGCGATATCCTGCGCATCCCGCTGATCGGCGTGATTCCCGAATCGCAAAACGTATTGCAGGCCTCCAATGCCGGTATGCCCGTCATCCATCAGCAGGATGCGGTGGCCGCAGAAGCCTACAAAGACGTGATTGCCCGCCTGTTGGGCGAAAACCGCGAAATGCGTTTCCTGGATGCCGAGAAAAAAGGCTTCTTCAAACGTTTGTTCGGAGGTTGATATGTCGTTGATCGATATACTGTTCGGCAAAAAACAGAAATCGGCCGAAGTTGCCCGCGACCGCCTGCAGATTATCATCGCGCAGGAACGCGTCAAAGCCCAGGCTCCCGACTATCTGCCCACCTTGCAGAAAGAATTGTTGGAAGTGTTGTCGAAATATGTGAACGTTTCGCTTGACGATATCCGAATTTCTCAAGAAAAACAGGACGGCTTGGACGTGTTGGAGTTGAACATCACCCTGCCGGACCAGCCGAAAAAGGCATAAGCCATGACACTGACCGAATTGCGTTACATTGTTGCCGTTGCGCAAGAACGGCATTTCGGCCGGGCCGCCCAACGCTGCCATGTCAGCCAGCCCACGCTTTCGATTGCGATAAAGAAGTTGGAAGAAGAGCTGGCACTCTCTTTGTTCGACCGCAGCAGCAATGAGGTTATCACCACCGAAGCGGGCGGGCGTATCGTGGCGCAGGCGCGGCGTGTTTTGGATGAAGCCGACGTTATCCGCCAGCTGGCCAGCGAAGAGCAGAATGAATTGGACGGCGCGTTCAAACTCGGCCTGATTTTCACCGTCGCACCGTATCTTCTGCCCAAGTTGATTCTGTCGCTGCGTGAAATTGCGCCGAATATGCCTTTGATGTTGGAAGAGAATTACACCCATATGCTGACCGAATCGCTCAAGCGCGGCGATTTGGATGCCATTATCGTTGCCGAGCCGTTTCAGGAAACAGGCCTTCTGACCGAGCCGCTGTATGACGAGCCTTTTTTCGTCATCGTGCCCAAAGGGCATCCGTTTGAAGAACTCGATGCCGTTACCCAGCACGAATTGGCGCAGGAGCAGGTTTTGCTGCTGACCGAGGGCAACTGTATGCGCGACAACGTGCTTGCCGGCTGCAACGAATTGGCGGCCAAGCAGAAAATCAGCGGCCTGACCAATACGCTGCAGGGCAGCTCCATCAATACCATCCGCCATATGGTGGCCAGCGGCCTAGCCATCAGCGTATTGCCGGCCACCGCGCTGACTGAAAACGACCACTTGCTGTTCAGCATCATCCCGTTTGCCGAAAAAGTGCCGACCCGGCGCGTGGTGCTTGCCTACCGACGCAATTTCGTCCGTCCCAAGGCATTGGCGGCGATACGTAATGCCATTATCGGTTCGCAGTTGGCCGGGGTGAACTTTACCGAAAAAAACGGGGCCGTTCCGGCTTGAATATTGCCGTTTTCAAATAAAAATAAAGGCCGTCTGAAAAACGGGTTTTCAGACGGCCTCATTCATAAACTGCCGGCACCATGCCGGTTCAAAATGGAAAAAATGATGACAGAACAAGAATTGCAGGATTTGCAGAAAATGGTCGAAATCGCCGTTTCGGCCTTGGAAGACGTGAAAGCCAAAGACATTGCCGTTTTGGAAACCCAAGACAAAACCTCCCTGTTTGCCCGCATGATTATTGCCAGCGGCGACAGCAGCAGGCAGGTCAAAGCTTTGGCCAACAACGTGGCAGTTGATTTGAAAGAGGCGGGTTTTGAAATTCTCAGCACCGAAGGCGACAGCGGCGAATGGACTTTGGTGGATGCGGGCGATTTGGTGGTGCATGTGATGCTGCCCGCCGTGCGCGATTTTTACGATATCGATACGCTGTGGGGCGGGGAAAAACCTACGTTCCACGCCGGTGCGGCCAAGCCTTGGCACGCCGCCGACAATTGATTTGGGCAGAAAATGCCGCATCCGCCTTGCAATGGCGGTTTAAATGATTTGAGGCCGTCTGAAAGAATGTTTTCAGACGGCCTTTTTGTCGATTCAAACGGAAATTCGTGTATTGCCGCCGTTTTGCCAGTTGCCGTTTGGATTTTGTCTGTGCGGGAATGGCGGCATCGTTATGTTTCATCGGAATGTACGGCGTTTGATTGGACTTCACGTTTTCCGTTATCCGATGAGATGAGGCTTCAGGTCGGCGGTGCGGCACGGTTTTGCCGCAATGTGCAGCTTCAGTCTGCCGTGCCGCCGTCCGTTTCCCGATAGGCCTGTGCCGTGGTGGTGTAGTTGGCTGCGGATTGAACGAGGAAGGCGCGTTCCTGTGCCGTCAGTTCGCGCGCGGCTTTTGCGGGGGAGCCGGTGTAGAGGAAGCCGCTTTCTAGGCGTTTGCGCGGCGGCACTAGGCTGCCTGCGCCGATAATCACGTCGTCGCCGATAACCGCGTCGTCCAAGACGACCGCGCCCATGCCGATTAACACGCGGTTGCCTATGGTGCAGCCGTGCAGTACGGCGCGGTGGCCGACGGTAACGTCTTCGCCGACAATCAGCGGTGAACCTTCGGGTTTGGCCGCCGTGCGGCCGCTGACGTGCAGCACGCTGCCATCCTGTATGTTGGAGCGCGCGCCGATGCGGATGTGGTTGACGTCGCCGCGCACGACGGCGCACGGCCAGACGGATACGTCGTCCGCCAATACGACATCGCCGATGACGACGGCGGCGGCATCCAGGTAAACGCGTTTGCCCAGTTGCGGCAGGATGTGGCGGAAGGGGCGGAGGTTCATGGTTTGCTCCTGACGGGTTTTGTGTAAAAGGAGGCCGTCTGAAAACGCGGAAATGGGTTTGCCGTTTCGGTTGCGCTTTTCAGACGGCCTGTTTGTTTGTGCCGCTTTATGCCGTTGTTTGGAGGTGTCCCAACGGCAGGGCGGTGGTGTTTTTCAGTTCTTTGAGGACGAAGCTGGATTTCGCATCCTGCACGCCGGGGTGGGAGAGCAGGGTGTCGAGCACGAAATGGGAAAAGGCGTTCATGTCGGGGAAGAAGGTGTGCAGCAGGTAGTCGGTTTCGCCGGTGAGTGCGAAACAGCTTAACACTTCAGGCCAGGTTTGCACGGTTTGGGCGAAGCGGTCGCGCAATTCGCCCGATTTGTCGATGGATACGCGGATAAACGCTTGAAGGCCGAGTTTGATTTCCTGCGGCGAGAGCAGGGCGGCATATTGGCGGATGATGCCCGCGTCTTCGAGTTGTTTGAGTCGGCGCAGGCAGGGAGACGGCGAGAGTGCGACGCGTTCGGAAAGTTCGACGTTGGTCAGGCGGCCGTTGCTTTGCAATACCTGCAGGATTTTGAGGTCGGTTTTGTCCAATGTAATTTGTGCCATGCTATTTTCCTTTTTTTCTTCTGATAAACGGTTTGCAATGTTTCGCAACCTTAGTGTGCGGCAATATAAGGTAAATCCGCTTAACGCACAATAGCGTAAAAAAATTACTTCTTTAACATTAAATGTTTTTTCAGGCGGCCTTTCGGGCATGAATGGAAACAATGGGATAGTTTTTCGGCAAGTGTAAAGAAATATGGCGGACGGGCGAATGAGGCCGTCTGAAATGGCAATGGGAAGGCTGCCATGCCTTCGGGTTGTCCGGCAGATGATGGCGGCTGGGTGCTTGGGTTTGGATGAAATGAATGTCCGATTCTGCAAAATGGGGCCGTCTGAAGGCGTAAAACATTCAGACGGCTTGATAAATATATGTGAAAACCGTTTGCATTTATATCCGTATCAGTGGATAATTTGCACAATTTAACTGAAAATACCTTAAAACCATGCTGATAGCTTTTTTAATTATGTTGCGCGAGGGCATAGAGGCCGCGCTGATTGTCGGCATCGTGGCCGGTTTTCTGAAACAGTCCGGGCATCATCATCTTATGAACAAGGTCTGGCTGGGCGTGATTTCCGCCGCGCTGCTGTGCGTGGGTATCGGCCTTGCCATCCATCGCCTTACCGGTGAAATCCCGCAAAAGGAGCAGGAATTCGTCGTCGGCGCAATCGGGCTGGTGGCAGTGGGCATGCTGACCTATATGGTGTTGTGGATGCAGAAGGCCGCCCGTTCGATGAAGCAGCATTTGCAAGATTCCGTCCAGGCCGCGCTCAATCAGGGCGGTTCGGGCTGGGCGTTGGTTTTGATGGCGTTTCTCGCCGTGGCGCGCGAAGGTTTGGAAAGCGTGTTTTTCCTGATTGCCGTGTTCGGCCAAAGCAGCGACCACAAGATGCCTTTGGGCGCGGTGGCTGGATTGGCGACGGCGGTGGTCATCGGCGTTTTGCTCTATCAGGGCGGCATCCGTTTGAATTTGGGCAAATTCTTCCGTTGGACGGGCGTGTTCCTGATTTTCGTCGCCGCCGGTTTGCTGTCGGGTTCGTTCCGCGCCCTGCATGAGGCAGGCGTGTGGAATATCGGCCAAACCATATTGTTCGACTGGTCTAAGGTTTTGCACGAAGACAGCCCGTTGGGCGTGCTGATGGGCGGTTTCTTCGGCTATACCGACCATCCCACGGTCAGCGACATCGCTTGGTATTTCGCCTATCTGCTGCCCGCTTTATTTTGGTTTTTACGCGGCAGCAAAGCCGTTTCACCTTCCCGTTAAATCCCCTAAAGGAAATCCGTTATGAAAATGAACCACATCGCTTTATCCGTCTTGCTGGCCATGGGCTTGGCCGCCTGTCAGCCGCCTGAGGCCGACAAACCCGCCGCCCCCGCTTCGGGCGACACCGCTTCGGCCGGCAAGCCTGCCGCACCGAATGCCGACGGCAGCGTCAATATTGCCGTAAACGATTCGGCCTGCGAACCGATGGAATTGACCGTCCCCAGCGGCAAAACCACGTTCAACATCAAAAACAACAGCGGCCGCAAGCTGGAATGGGAAATTTTGGAAGGCGTGATGGTAGTGGACGAGCGTGAAAACATCGCTCCCGGCCTGTCTGACAAAATGACCGTTACCCTGCTGCCCGGCACTTATGAAATGACTTGCGGCCTGCTGACCAACCCGCGTGGCAAGCTGATTGTTACCGACAGCGGCTTCAAGGCCGAAGCGGCTCAGGCGGATATGGGCAAACTGGCGCAACCGTTGGCCGACTATAAGGTTTACGTTCAAGGCGAAGCCACCGCGCTGACCGAAAAAACCGAAAAATTCGTTGCTGCCGTGAAAGCGGGCAAAATCGAAGAGGCCAAAGCGATGTTTGCCGACGTGCGTACCCACTACGAACGCATCGAGCCGATTGCCGAATTGTTTAACGAACTCGACCCCGCCATCGATGCGCGCGAGGACGACTTCAAAGAACAGGCCAAAGACCCGAATTTCACCGGGTTCCACCGCATCGAATACGCTTTGTGGGTTGAGAAAAGCACAGACGGGGTGAAAGATATTGCCGACAAGCTGGAAAAAGACGTGAAAGCACTGAAGGCTGAAATCGATACGCTGAATTTCCCGCCGAGCAAAGTGGTCGGCGGTGCGGCCGTGTTAATTGAAGAAGTGGCCGGCTCGAAGATTACCGGCGAGGAAGACCGTTACAGCCACACCGATTTGAGCGATTTCCAAGCCAATATCGAAGGGGCGCAGAAAATCGTCGATTTGTTCCGCAATGTGATTGCTGAGAAAGACAAAGCCTTGTTGGATACCGTGGATGCCAACTTCAAACAAATCAATGAAATTCTGGCGAAATACAAAAAAGGCGACGGCTTTGAAAGCTATGACAAGTTGTCGGAAGACGACCGTAAGAAATTACAGGCTCCGATTAACACGTTGGCTGAAGAGTTGGGCAAACTGCGCGGCACTTTGGGCTTGAATTAAGGCCGTCTGAAAACTTATTCCGGTTTTGCGGGAATCCGGTTGCCTGATGGGAATCGGATTCTTGCCCGAACTGGGTTTGTTTGAGCGGAATATAAGGCTGAGGCCGTCTGAAAATCGTTTTTCAGACGGCCTCTTTTTATTGCGGATGAACGAGTTTGATACCGGGCGGAAAGCCCCGCCAAGCATACAGGCGCGGGCGGTATGCAGGCGATGTGTTTCCGCCGCTTTAATATCCGAAGGGATTGTTCCCCGGATGTTGTTGCACGAGGTTATCCGCTGTGAACCGTTACAGGATGCGCGCCGCCAGCAGGTCGTGCATATTGAGCGCGCCGACGAGTATGCCGTCGCCTTCCACCACCAAAAGGCCGTTCACATGGTTTTGCTGCATTTCTTTCAGGGCTTCGGTGGCGAGACGGTCGGGGGCGATGCTTTTCGGGTTGGGGTGCATCACGTCGTTTACCGTCAGTCCGGCAAAGGTTTCGCATTTTTGGAACAGGCGGCGCAGGTCGCCGTCGGTCAGGATGCCTTTCAGACGGCCTCTCTGGTCGGTAACGGCCAGCATCCCCAGCCCTTTTTCGCTCATGATGACCACAGCGTCTTTCAGCGGCGTATCTTCGGTTACAGCGGGCGAGTTGTCGCCGCTGTGCATCAGGTCGGCCACGCGCAACAGCAAACGCTTGCCCAGCCGTCCGGCGGGATGGCTGAGGGCGAAGTCTTCGCGGGTAAAGGAGCGTGCGCGAAGCAGGGCAACGGCGAGTGCGTCGCCCAAGGCCATGACGGCGGTGGTGCTGGAAGTGGGGGCAAGGCCGAGCGGGCAGGCTTCCTGCGAAACGGCGGCGGTCAGGTGGATGTCGGCGTGCCGCGCCATGGTGGATTCGGGATGGGCGGTAATGCAGATTAGGCAGATGTTTTTGCGTTTTAATGCCGGCAGGATGGCCGCAATTTCATCGCTTTCGCCTGAATTGGAAATGGCCAGTACGACATCGCCGTCCACAATCATGCCCAAATCGCCATGGGCGGCTTCGGCAGGATGGACGAAAAATGCCGGCGTGCCGGTGGAGGCCAGTGTGGCGGCGATTTTGTGGCCGACATGGCCGGATTTTCCGATACCCATGACCACCAGCCTCCCCGTGCAGGAAAGAATGGTGTCTGCGGCGGCGGCGAATGTGCCGTTGAGGCCGTCTGAAATTTCCTTCAAGCCGTCGGCTTCGATTTGCAATACTTCCCTTGCCCATTTGATGTATTGTTCTGCGTCGTTTGTCTGCATGGTGTCTGCCTTGTTCAAATATGGTGTTTCGCGTAGGATGCGCTCCTTATTTATTTCGATATAAGGAAGCGGAAATGACTATTTTATCGGACGTTAAAGCCTTGGGCCAACAAATCTGGCTGGATAATTTATCCCGCTCGCTGGTGCAGGGCGGCGGATTGGCCGAATGGCTGGCAAAAGGCGTGTGCGGGGTAACGTCGAATCCGGCTATTTTTCAGAAAGCTTTTGCCGGAGACCCTCTGTATGCCGCCGATGTGGCGGATTTGAAGCGGCAGGATTTGTCGCCGAAACAGCGTTACGAAACTTTGGCGGTAGACGATGTGCAGGCTGCCTGCGATGTATGCCTGCCGACGTATGAGGCCGACGGCGGACGAAGCGGCTTCGTCAGCTTGGAGGTTTCACCTGAGTTGGCGCACGATGCCGAAGGCACGGTGGCCGAAGCCAGGCGGCTTCATCGGGCAATCGGCAGAAAAAACGCGATGATCAAAGTGCCGGCAACCGATGAGGGTTTGAAAGCGTTGGAAGGTTTGGTGGCAGACGGCATCAGCGTCAATCTGACCCTGCTGTTTTCGCGCCAACAGACCTTGAAAGCCTATGAAGCTTATGTGCGCGGCATCCGTGCACGTTTGGCTGCAGGCGGCGCAGTGGCGGATATCCATGTGGTGGCCAGCTTTTTTATTTCGCGTATCGACAGTGCCTTGGATGCCGTGTTGCCCGAGCATCTGCGCGGTAAAACGGCGATTGCTTTGGCCAAAGCCGCTTATTTGGATTGGCAGCGGTTTTTTGATGGCGGCGATTTTTCCGGATTGTTGGAGCAGGGGGCAAACCGTGCCCAATTGTTGTGGGCTTCTACAGGCGTGAAAGATCCGGCTTATCCGGCCACATTGTATGTGGACAGCCTGATTGGCAGGGAAACGGTCAATACCGTGCCGGAAGCAACGTTGAAAGCCTTTATCGAACATGGTACGGCGCATTCGACTTTGTCCGAGCAAAGCGATGCCGCACTTGCCGTCTTGGAGGAAGTTGCGGCGCTGGGTATAGATGTCGAAACATTGGCGGTGCGGTTGCAGCAAGACGGCTTGCAACAGTTTGAAGAGGCATTTGCCAAGCTTTTGGCACCGCTGGCATGATTTCTTATATTTTCAGACGGCCTGAGGCCGTCTGAAAATATTAAGCCTATGAAAGGAAACGAAACGGTTTGCCTGTATCGATAGGATTAATCGACTGGTTTTTGCGTTAAACCGGCTAAGTGTCTTGGTGTGAATGTCTGATGGGGATAAAGGTAAGAAGTAAACTGTCTTCATGTTACATATTTATTGATTTCGCCCTATTCCAATCATGCATTTCGGGATTTAAGCGCATCTGAAAATATGAAAATAAAAAAACCCCGCGTTGGCAGGGTTTTTGCAGAAACAGATTAACGTTTCGAGAATTGTTTTGCACGACGTGCTTTGCGCAAGCCCGGTTTTTTACGCTCAACTTCACGAGCATCACGGGTAACGAAGCCGGCTTGAGACAATGCGGGTTTCAGGGCTGCATCGTAGTCAATCAGCGCACGGGTAATGCCGTGGCGGATAGCACCGGATTGGCCGGTTTCGCCGCCGCCGGTTACATTGACTTTAATGTCGAAAGATTCTGCATTTTCGGTCAAAACCAAGGGTTGGCGGACAACCATGCGGCTGGTTTCACGGGCGAAGAACTCGTCAACCGGACGGCCGTTTACAATGATTTGACCACTGCCTTTTTGCAGGAATACTCGGGCAACCGAACTTTTGCGGCGGCCTGTGCCGTAGTAATATTTACCGTTCATGTCGCGTCCTTATTTCAATTCCAGAGCTTTGGGCTGCTGGGCGGCATGCTGGTGTTCTGCACCTGCATACACTTTCAGTTTTTTAATCATCGCATAACCCAAAGGGCCTTTGGGCAGCATACCTTTAACGGCTTTTTCCAGTGCGCGGCCGGGGAAGCGGTCTTGCATTTCGCGGAAGGTGCGCTCGTAGATGCCGCCGGGAAAGCCTGAGTGGCGATAGTATTTTTTGTCTTCGAATTTCGCACCGGTAACGCGCAGTTTGTCCGCATTGATAACGATGATGTAATCGCCGGTATCAACGTGCGGTGTGTATTCGGGCTTGTGTTTGCCGCGCAGGCGGCTGGCGACTTCGGCTGCAACGCGGCCCAGAACTTTATCTGTGGCATCGATTACAAACCATTCGCGCTTCACCTCGTGCGGTTTGGCTGAAAAGGTTTTCATAGGGTAATTCCAAAGGTATATAGAAAGCTACCGATTTTAGAGCGTTCTCGTATGGATGTCAATCAAGGATAAGGTTTGTTGTGCGGCTGCGGCGGCTTGTGTGGTTTGCGCCGTAAAAACACCGCGCTTGTTTGGCAGGGGTAAGTGTGAAGCGGTACCGAAATGGTCCGGTACCGCTTTTTGAGGGTTTCCCCGCCGGTGGCGTTTCGGCTCAATCCGCTTGAACCTTGTCAAACAAGGCGGCTGCCTCGGGCAGTTTCGGGTGCGTTCCTAAAGGAACGCTCGCGCCCACTGCACTCCCGACAACCTTAAGCGAACGTATTGGTTCAAAGGAATGTATGCCTTTACGGACACCGCAGGGAAAAAGGGAGGATCAGGGAACTTTTGATAGTGCTTTTTCGCACACCCCAACCATGTCGGCTATTCTACGCTCAAATTCTCCGATTGCCAAACCATCTTTCATTGAGATTTTGAGTAGGTCGTGGACGACGTTTAAGGCGGCCATGATGATGATTTTGTCGGTTTCGACAATACGGCCGCCGTTTTGTATGGCTTCGATTTTTTGGTTCAGCATGTCTACGGCTTGGAGTAGTGTTACTTTTTCGGAAGTCGGGGTTCCGATGCCGAAGGTGCGTCCCATGATGGATACGGAAACTTGTTCGGTTTGTTGTGTCATTTTTCAGTCTCCGGGGATGTTTCAGACGGCGTTTTGGTCGGCAGCCGGGCAAGCAGTCGGCGGATTTCGGCGGCACTTTCTTCCAATAGGGTGCGGTAGTGCCGGTTTTCTTCCGTCAGGATGTCGATTTTGCTTTGAAGGTCGTGTTTCAGTTTGTCTACTTGTACCAGCAGGGCTTCGCTTAATTCGTCTACGGCCGCCTGGTGCTGTTCGTCTTTGCGTTTTTGTTCGGCTTTGAGTCGGACGTTTTCCAGTTGGTGTCTGCGGCTTTCGCCCAACAAAGTTTCGAATTTTTGTACCAGTTGGTAGACGCGGGCTTCCAGTTTTTCCAAGGGTTGGGTCATGCGGTGCTCCGTGTAGGCCGTCTGAAACGCTTTCAGACGGCCTGTGGGGTTATTCCGATTTGGCTTCGCGCATCATCAGGCGTTCGGCGACATCTTTTGCGCTCAGTTCGTTGCGTACGAGTTCGTACAGGGTTTGGGTAATCGGCATGTTGATTTGGTGGCGGCAGGCGGTGTTGAATACTTCGTCTATGGTGGGTACGCCTTCGGCAACATGGCCGATTTCGGTCAGGACTTGGTGCAGGGGCTTGCCGGAAGCCAGGCCCAGGCCGACTTTTCGGTTACGCGACAGTGCGCCGGTGCAGGTGAGGATGAGGTCGCCCATGCCGGCCAGCCCCATCATGGTTTTTTGTTGCGCGCCCAGTGCGATGGCCAAACGGGTCATTTCGGCCAAGCCGCGCGTAACCAGCGCGGCTCGGGCGTTCATGCCGTATTCGAGGCCGTCTGAAAGGCCGGTGGCGATGGCCATGACGTTTTTGACCGCGCCGCCGACGGCTGTGCCGATGATGTCGGTGTTGGCATACAGGCGCATGACGGGTGTGTTTAGTTCTTGCACCAGCCCGTTAATCCATTTTTCGTTTTCTGAAGCCAAAACGACGGCGCAGGGCAGTTGTTTGGCGAGTTCTTGGGCGAAGCTGGGGCCGGAAAGGACGCCGATTTTGTCGTTGTCGGGCAGGATTTCTCGGACGACTTGGAAGGTCAGCAGGCCGGTGTCGAGTTCGAAGCCTTTGCAGGCGGTGAGGATGGGCAGGTGGCCGTAGCCGGCTTGTTTGATCAATTCGACACTGTCGCGCAGGCCGGCTACGGAGGTAACCATTAAAACCAGTTCGCTGCCTTCGAGGGCTTCGGTTAGTTCCGTGTGCGCGGTCAGGTTGTCGGGCAAGGGAAAACCCGGGAGGTAACGTTGGTTTTCCCGTTCGTTTTGCATGGCGGCCATTTGTTCGCGGTTGCGCGCCCAAATGGAAACCGGATGGCCATGGAGGGAGAAGTGGATAGCAAGGGCCGTTCCCCATGAGCCGGCGCCGATGATGGTAATTTTCATGTTGTGTTTTCCATGCTGAGCGGCCGGCTGTTCGGAGGTTTGTCCCGCCGTTTGTTGTCTGCGGGTTTTCAGACGGCCTGATTGAAACAGGGCTGCATTATTGCATTTTGGCTGTTTTTTCTCAAATTCAGCGGTTTGTGCCGTTGTGTGCTTTCAGACGGCCTTATGTCGGAAGGCTGTTTGTCGTATGGCGCGCATCTAGGGTGCGGTTGGTTTATTTTTGCAATGTTTGTTTGTCCAATTCCACTTGGGCAAGTAAACCATGCCCTGTGCGCCGGTTGTCGGACAGTATCAGTTTCCCGCCGTAACGTTTGGCGATGGTGTCGGCAATGGACAGGCCGAGCCCTGTGCCTTGCTGTTCGCTGCCCAGTATGCGGTAGAAGGGGTCGAGTACGCGCCGGCGTTCTTCCGGCGGAATGCCAGGGCCGTTGTCTTCAACCCAAAGGGTCAGGTGTGTGTCGTTGTCGTCAAAGCCGAGATCGATTTGGCCTGAATCCGGCGTGTAGCGGATTGCGTTGTCGGCCAGTGTTTTAATTAGGGTGTAAATTTCTGTTTCATTTGCATAAATTTCGCAGTTCTGTTCGACGGCGATGCCGATGTCTTGCCCTTTGGCGGCGGCAAGGGGGTGGAGTTCTTCCAATATGCGTCGGAACAGTTGTCGCAGGTTGACGGCGGCGATCGGACGTTTTGCGTCCGGCGATTGGGCGCGTGCCAATGATAAAAGTTGTTCGAGCAGGTGGCGTTGGCGGGCGATGCTGGTTTGGATTTGCCGGGCTTGTAGTTTGGCGTCATCTGTAAGGTGGAGTTGGTTTAAGCGTTCGACTTGCAGGGAAAGCGCGGTCATCGGGCTGCGCATTTCGTGTGCCGCATCGGCGATGAAGCGTTGTTGTTGGCGGATGTTGTCGTCCGTGCGTTTCAATAGGCGGTTGATGGCGGCAATAAAACCGGTCATTTCGCTGGGGGCATCTGTGTCGTTCAGTGGGGAAAGGTCGTTTTCCTGCCGTACGGACAGGCTTTGCGACAGCCGTTTTACCGGCAGCATGGTGCGCGAGACTACCCAAACGGTCAGCAAGATGGTTAAGGGAATGGATAAAAGGAGCGGGATAACGCTGTGAAAGGCTGCATTTTCAGCCAGGTCGGCGCGGTATTCGTTTTCTTGTATGACGGCGATTGGGCCGTGTGAACCGTGGTGCAGATAGATTCGGTAGTCGTCTCCATCGTCCCGCAAATCGTGGAAGCCGTCGGACAAATCTGCAGGGATATTCAGACGGCCTTGTTTCCCGGGACGTTGGGTGAAGATGCGGGCATCGCTGTCTATATCGGTTTCATCTTTGTCTGAAGAGGAAAGTGCGGCTGTTTGACGTAAAAGGTCGTCTTGCAACTCTTCCGTTTCGTGATAGGTCGTATAGAAGGAAAATCCGCCGGCTATCACGGCCAGCAGCAGGGAAACGGCAATGACGGCCAGGCTGATTCTGGCTTGCAGTGAGTTTTTGATGAGTCGGAAAGTACGGTTCATGCCAAATGTTGTGTGTGAGGTGAGGTTTGGGGTGTGGATTGTAACGGGTGAAAATTAGTAGAAAAATAGTTTTGTGTGCATTCTAGGTGCAATTTTCTTGCGCAGGGTCAATGGTTGATTGTTATGATTTGAGAGTTTCGGTATGCAGATGGTTGTAATGTGGCAAAATCGGTAAAAAAGAAAATAATAGGAAAAAAACATTTAAATCAAGGGGAGGAGTGACGGCAGGCTTGGGTTTTTCGTAAATTCTCAGGGGGAATATTGCGGCGGTATCGAAAAAATGGCGGGATATTCGGCAAACTCTTCCGAGAATAGGGTATTAAATCTATAATGGCCGTCTGAAATTTGTATTTTGACGGTTGTTGCTTGGCAGTAAAAATGCCTGTGCCGCCTCTGATTAAATTAATTTGAATGATTTAAAGGAACTGTAATCATGGCTCAGACGAACGTTGCTTCGGGTCCCATGTACAAAACCAATTTTGTTTTTGCCGTCATGCTCATCGGTATGGTCGGCTATTTTATTTATTGGGGTCTCGGATATACCAACCACAATCATACGACGATGTTTTTGCTGGCCACGTTTTTCGGTGTGTTTATGGCATTCAATATTGGTGGAAACGATGTGGCCAATTCGTTTGGTACGTCGGTTGGTGCAGGTACTTTGACCATTCCCCAAGCTTTGATTGTGGCTGCCGTTTTTGAAGTCAGCGGTGCCGTGATTGCAGGGGGGGAGGTAACGGCAACCATACGTAACGGTATTGTGCAGATGGAAGCCTTGCCGATGGAGCCCATGCAGTTCGTTTATTTGATGTTGTCCGCGCTGTTGGCTGCTGCTTTATGGTTATTGTTTGCCACAAAAAAAGGATTGCCGGTTTCCACTACGCACGCAATTATCGGTGGTATCGTCGGTAGTTCGATGATGTTGGGCTTTTTGCTGACAAACAACGGTGCAGGAACGTTGGCATTGGTGAAGTGGGGAAAAATAGGAGAGATTGCCATTTCTTGGGTTTTATCGCCGGTTCTGGGTGGTATGGTATCTTATTTATTGTTTTATCAGGTAAAAAAGCATGTTTTGGATTATAACAATGATATTGAACGTCAATTGAAAGAAATTAAAACTGAGAAAAAAGCATATAAAGAGGAACATCGTCTAAGGTTTGAAGCATTGCCGGAACAGGAACGGTTGGAAGCCGCTTCAGCTATGGCCAGGGATGCTCAAATTTACGGTGAAATCGATTTTGATCCGAATGAATTGGAGTCTGCCTACTATAAGGGGCTGCATAATATTGATCAGCGAAAAAATAATATCGATACATATAAAGCATTGCATTCATGGGTACCTCTGATTTCGTCTGTTGGTGGGATGATGATTGCCTCCATGTTGATTTTTAAAGGGTTGAAAAATTTAAACCTTGGTATGAGTGAGTTGGCGAGTTACCTGACCATACTTATGATTGGTGCCGGTATTTGGTTGGCAACCTTTATTTATGCGAAAACTTTAAAGCGCAAGGACTTGTCCAAATCAACTTTTTTAATGTTCTCTTGGATGCAAGTATTTACGGCGGCAGGGTTCGCATTTAGTCACGGCGCAAATGACATTGCGAATGCTATCGGGCCGTTTGCAGCCATTATGGATGTATTGCGGACAGATGAAATAGGTGTTTCCGCACCTGTGCCTCCGGTTGTTTTGCTGACGTTTGGTATCGCTTTGATTGTCGGTTTGTGGTTTATTGGTAAAGAAGTCATTGCAACTGTAGGGACAAATTTGGCAGAAATGCATCCTTCGTCAGGTTTTACGGCGGAATTGGCAGCAGCTTCCGTGGTTATGGCCGCCTCTTTATTGGGATTGCCTGTGTCTAGTACACATATTTTGGTTGGTGCGGTTTTAGGGATTGGTTTGGTAAATCGCAATGCAAATTGGAAAGCAATGAAACCGATCGCATTGGCATGGGTAATTACATTACCGGCTGCTTCGGTTTTGTCTATAGGTTGTTTTCTAATATTAAGGGCAATTTTTAGTTAATTCAGGAATGTATATTTTGAGATAAATTTTGTCAGATGCTGATGAAATATTTATAATAAGCGTAAAAGCTATTCCTGGGCAGTGCTTAAATAATTGTTTTGGGAGTAGGGAAATTTTGATAGGTTAAATTTTTATGAGTATGGGATTATTAAGGGTTTTGGTTCAGAATAAAGCCCTCAGCAACGAACAAGCTGAACGCTATCAACAAGCATTAAAAGATAATAAAGATATTATTGCTATGTTGTTTGCTGACGGGATAACTAATCCCAAAGCATTGGCAGAATTGTTGGCGGGAATGTTTAATTACCCTGTTCTTGATTTGAGTTACTATCCACGTAGTAATATTGTGCAGGATGTCTTAAATGAAGAACAAATGCAGGCTAATGCGTGTGTTCCTGTCTTTAAACGTGGCAATAAAATATTTCTTGCAGTATCAGATCCAACTAGAATCCAAGAATTCCAGAAAGTCATCCTTTCTTCAGGATTTTCAATAGATTTAGTGGTTGTTCGTCATGACCAGTTAATGACATTGGTTGAGTGGCTTGGGCAGAGGTCTACCACTATCTTGCGCGAGATGTCTCAGGAACAGTTGGAGGTAGGAGCATCGCAATCATTATATATCGATAATGAAGAGACTGAAGATGGGCCTATTGCACGTTTTATCCATAAAACGCTATCTGATGCATTAAATTCAGGTGCTTCGGATATTCATTTTGAGTTTTATGAGCAGATGGCACGTGTGCGGTTTCGTGTGGATGGACAATTGCGAGAAGTTGTTCAGCCTCCTGTTGCAATACGTGGGCAGTTAGCATCACGTATTAAGGTGATGGCAAGATTAGATATTTCCGAAAAGCGGATTCCGCAAGATGGGCGCATCCAGATAGCCTTTTCTAAACATGGTAGACCTACAGATTTTCGTGTGAGCACACTGCCAACGTTGTTCGGTGAAAAAGTGGTGATGCGTATTCTTAATTCGGATGCTGCATCATTGAATATTGATCAGCTTGGGTTTGAAGATTTTCAAAAAGAATTGTTGCTGGAGGCCATCCATAGGCCATATGGAATGGTTTTAGTAACTGGTCCGACAGGCTCTGGTAAAACTGTCTCTTTGTATACTTGTCTAAATATTTTAAATACCGAGGGAGTGAATATTTCCACGGCAGAAGATCCGGCAGAAATTAATTTGCCTGGAATTAATCAGGTGAATGTTAATGATAAACAAGGCTTAACTTTTGCAGCTGCACTAAAATCGTTCCTGCGCCAAGATCCGGATATTATTATGGTTGGTGAGATTCGTGATTTGGAAACTGCAGATATTGCTATTAAAGCATCACAAACAGGGCATATGGTGTTTTCTACATTGCATACTAATAATGCTCCTGCAACATTGTCTCGTATGCTGAATATGGGTGTCGCACCATTTAATATAGCCAGCTCCGTTAGTCTAATTATGGCACAAAGGTTGTTGCGTAGATTATGTTCAAATTGTAAGGAGCCAATGGAAAGGCCTCCTGAGCATGCTTTAAAAAAGGCAGGCTTCTCAGATGAAGATTTAGCTAAAGATTGGATAATGTATCGAGCGGTAGGCTGTGATACATGTAGGGGTAAAGGTTATAAGGGGCGTGCTGGTGTATATGAAGTAATGCCGATTACAGATGAAATGCAAAGAGTAATTATGGAAGGTGGAACAGAAGTAGATATTCAAAAAATGGCATATCAAGAGGGAATGGTAGATTTACGTCGGGCAGGTTTATTGAAGGTAATGAGTGGCATTACTTCGTTAGAGGAAGTATTAGCCAATACTAATGATTAATTTAGATACGTATGGATTGGGAAAATGAAGACAAATAAAGCAAAAAATGAAAAAGGGCATCGTTTTACTTTTGAAGGAAAGCATACGCAAAGTGAACAGATTGTACGTGGTGAAGTAGTTGCGGCTAATGAAGATGAGGCGAAGAAAAAATTATTACGTCGAGGGATTAAACCCTCTCGCGTCACTAAGGTAAAAGCAACCCGTCAGAAGCGAATTACTCAAGCGGATATCACGGTTTTTACTCGGCAACTTGCTACAATGATGAAGGCTGGATTGCCTTTAATGCAGGCTTTTGAGATTGTTGCTAGAGGGCATGTTAATCCTTCAATGACTCAGTTGTTGATGGCTATACGCAGCGATGTGGAGCAGGGGTCTTCTATGGGGGCTGCATTTGCAAAGCATCCCAAGTATTTTGATAAATTTTATTGTAACTTAATTTCTGCAGGTGAAGCTGGTGGTGTGTTAGAGCATTTATTAGATAAGCTCGCTGTATACAAAGAAAAAACTCAGTCTATCAAGAAAAAAGTTAAATCGGCTCTTACTTATCCTATAGCCGTTGTTGCCGTGGCGGTTATATTGGTTATTGTAATGATGATGTATGTATTGCCTGCATTTGGTAAGATTTATAAGGATATGGGTGCTGAATTGCCAGGGTTGACACAAATGTTAATGAGTGCATCAGATTTTTTTGTTGAATATGGCTGGATTGTAATTATTGTTTTAATAGGGTTAATTGTTGGGTTTGTTCATTTACATCGAAATTCACCTGAACTGCAAAAAAGGGTAGATATGTTAGTACTTAAAATGCCAATCTTTGGTGATATTGTACGAAAGGCTACTATTGCTAGATGGGCTCGGACGACAGCTAGTTTGTTTGCTGCAGGAGTTCCTTTAGTTGAGGCATTGGATTCAGTTGCTGGTGCTTCAGGTAATATTTTATATGAAGAAGCTACTATTTCAATTAAATCACAGGTAAATCAAGGTATGTCATTAACATCGGGGATGCAGAATACGGGCCTTTTCCCTAATATGGTTCTACAAATGGCAGCTATTGGTGAAGAGTCAGGGTCACTTGATGATATGTTAAATAAAGCAGCTGAATTTTATGAGGAAGAGGTAGATACTGCAGTTGCTCAATTATCCTCTTTGATGGAACCTATTATAATGGTGGTTTTAGGAAGTATTATTGGTACTATGTTGGTTGCTATGTATTTGCCTTTGTTTAATATAGGTAATGTTGTCGGGTAAAGGCTTGTTAATTAGATGTATGCATGGATTACGGAAACTTATGCTCCTTGGATTGTCCAATTAGCTATTGTCTTTGGTTTATTAGTGGGTAGTTTTTTAAATGTAGTGATCTATCGTATTCCTGTTATGATGGAACGCGAATGGACTGTTTTCGCAAAGACACATCTAAATATTGCCTTAACTGATGATGAAAAAGAGCCATTTAGTTTAACTAAACCGGCATCGCGATGTCCAAAATGTGGAAGTTCGGTAAAGCCTTGGCAAAATATACCCGTGCTGAGTTATATTTTATTGAAGGGTCAATGCCATAAGTGCCACGTCCATATCAGTTTGCGGTATCCATTGATTGAAATCTTGACTGCTTGTGTATTCGGCATTGTTGCAGTCTGTTATGGATGGACTTGGATCACTTTAACGGGTTTTATATTTTCCGCAATTTTGATAGCGTTGACATTCATTGATGCAGATACTCAATATTTACCTGATGAACTTACTAATCCTTTAATTTGGTTGGGATTGTTGGCTAATTCTACAGGCAATGGGTTGGTCGATTTAAAACAATCCCTTTTCGGAGCCGTATTTGGATATTTAAGTTTATGGTTGTTGAATAAAATCCATAAAACGATTCGCAGTATAGATGGAATCGGTGGTGGGGATTTTAAATTGTTAGCAGCTTTAGGGGCTTGGTTGGGTAGTTTGGTATTACCTATAATAGTCCTTGTTGCGGCAATAATCGGCATCCTGGCTGCTGTAGTTATGAAAGTTGCGAAGAGTCAGCCTATCGCATTCGGTCCCAGCTTAGCTATTGCTGGATGGGTAGTGTTCATTGCCTATGAGAAAGTGAGTGCTGGTGTGAATTGGTGGTTGCACCAGTCAGGGTTTGCATAGTGACGATTTGGATTGGTTTAACCGGTGGGATCGGCAGCGGAAAATCACAGGCCGCTGCCGAATTTTCGTTTTTGGGTGTTCCTGTGCTGAATGCGGATGCGGTTAGCAGAGAATTGACGGGGGAGAATGGCGAGGCGTTGCCTTTGATACGGAAATGTTTTGGTGAGTCAGTTTTTATGGGTGCTCAGCTAAATCGTGCAGTGATGCGGCAATTGGTTTTTGCAGACAGTAGTGCAAGGCAGGATTTAGAAAATATGATGTTGCCTTTGATTATGGAAGAAATTCAGAATCGGCAATTGTTATATCAACAACAACCATATGGAGTCATTGAAATTCCTTTGCTGCAAGAAAAAAAGGAATTTCAGACACTTGTTCAGCATGTTTTACTGATAGATGCGGATGAATCAATCAGAATAAATCGTGTTATGGCTAGAAGCAATTTGTCAGAGTCAGAGGTTAGAAAAATTATTGCGGCACAGAGCGAGAATAGCTCAAGGTATTGGATGGCTAATGAGATTATCTTGAATAATGGAAACAAGGATGAATTAACGCATAAGATAGGCCGTCTGAATCAGTATTATCAATCTTGTTTTAATGGTTAGAAACGGATATTGAGATGATTACTTTCGAACACCCTTTGTCTGAACGGGTTCGTAACTTTTTGCGGATTGAATATTTGTTTAAGCGTTTCCAAGATGAGATTGTATGCAGCGATTCTGTTTGGGCACATCATTTAGCGTTAGCCACATTATTTGACATCATGGAATGTGCGGCCCGTGCCGAGTTGAAACTGGATATTTTGCAGGAATTGGAACGTCAAAAGCAAATGATGGCGCAGAACCGTGATCGGCAATCCGCATTATTGTTGCAGGAAGATTTGAAGCAGGTTGCGCAAGGACTTTTGGGGATACAGCAAAAGTTTGGCCAGCATTTGCGTGAAAATGAATGGTTGATGGCGATTAAACAGCGCATGCTTGTACCTGGAGGGACCAGCCCGTTTGATGTGCCGTCTTATTATTATTGGCAGCAGCGGCCTTTTGAGGAACGTAAGGCCGATTTGCAGAATTGGATTCGTACGTTAATGCCTACTTATGATGCCATTTCCGTATTATTGAGCATTTTGCGAAAAAATTCACGGGAAGTGAATTGCTTCGCCAAGCATGGTAATTATCAACATCCTAGTCTGGCGCAGAATATTCATATGTTGAGCATAGAAGTGGATGAAGTAGACAGGGCGATACCGGAAGTTTCTGCCAATAAGTATTTTACCCATATACGCTTTTTAGCAGTATCAGATGAGCGCCTTAGAGGTTCTCAGCTTGATCAGGATATACGGTTTAAAATGATTATGAGCAGTTTTGATCCAGTGATGGAATGATGGAGGCCGATATGCGAAAAGTAAAATGTCCGCGTTGCGGCATAGTTTCAGAGTGGTCTTCAGCCAACCCGTATCGGCCTTTTTGCAGCAAACGTTGTAAAAATATTGATTTGGGTGCCTGGGCTGATGAGGATTATCGTGTAACGATGATTGACCAGGAAGATTTTTTGTTGGAACTACAACGGGTTGAGTAAATTTCCTAGAGTTGGTAAATAAAATTCGGACTATATCTTTCTTGTTTTATTCATGCCGCTTCAAGTTTTATTGTTTCCCCCAATCTGAGACCTTTGCAAAAAGCCCTTCCCCCGACATCCGAAACCCAAAAACAGGTTTTCGGCTGTTTTCGCCTCCCCCAATACCTCCTGATTTTACCCAAATGCCCCCTTAATCCTCCCCTGATACCCGATAATTAGGCATCCGGGCCGCCTTTTAGGCGGCAACAGGCACACTTAGCCTGTTAGCCGCTTTCAACAGGTTTAAACACATCGCCTTCAGATGGCTTTGCGCACTCAC
>NZ_JBQCVA010000019.1:0-41509 GCF_051962715.1 Neisseria sp. P0008.S010 | reverse complement strand
GCCCCTATCCCGCCCCGAACTACCGCCAACGCCTGCAAATCGCCCTGCACTACCTGCTGCCCCAACTGGCCGTTACCCGTGCCGCAGGCTGGCTGGCCGAACGCCGCTGGGGCGTATTGACCACCTTCATCATCCGCGCCTTTGCCGCCCGCTACCGCATCAACCTCGACGAAGCGGCCCGCAGCAATCCCGCCGATTACGCCAGTTTCAACGAATTCTTCATCCGCCCGCTGAAGGACGGCGCAAGGCCGATAGACGGCGACGGGCAAAACCTCTGCCTGCCCGCCGACGGCCGCGTGAGCGAATGCGGCACCATTGAACACGGACGACTGTTGCAGGCCAAAGGCCACAGCTTTACCGCCGCCGAACTGCTGGCAGGCGACGAAGGACTGGCCGCACGTTTTTCAGACGGCCTCTTCCTCACCACCTACCTTTCCCCGCGCGACTACCACCGCGTCCACATGCCCTGCGACGGCACTTTGCGCCGCATGATTTATGTGCCGGGCGAACTGTTTTCCGTCAATCCCTTCCTAGCCGAACACGTCCCCAACCTGTTTGCCCGCAACGAACGCCTCATCTGCCTCTTTGATACAGAATTCGGCAGCATGGTGCAGATTTTGGTCGGCGCCACCGTAACCGCCAGCATCAGTACGGTGTGGGCGGGCGTCGTCAATCCGCCGCGCACCGCCGCCGTGCGCCAATGGGACTATCCCGAATCGGGCGACGGCGCGGTCGTCCTGCGCAAAGGCGAAGAAATGGGCGCATTCCGCCTCGGCTCCACCGTCATCAACCTTTTCCCGCACGGCAGCGTCCGCTTAAACGAACGCCTGCAAGCAGGCGTGGAAACGCGGATGGGCGAAACCATGGCGCAACGGCTGTCCTAACACGCCGCATTGAAATACAGAAAGGCCGTCTGAAAACCGATTTTCAGGTTTTCAGACGGCCTTTTATGCTGTTTCCTATACGGCAGACCGCATCAGCAGTGAACCAGCGTACCTTCGTTTTCACCGCAAACCACGCGTTTGAGCGCGCCTTCTTTGGCGATGCCGAACACGACGATGTTGAGCTGGCGTTCGCGGCACAGGGCGAAGGCGGTGGCATCCATGACTTTCAGTCGTTTGCTCAAAGCCTCGTCGAAAGTGATGGTTTCATAGCGGACGGCGGACGGGTCTTTTTTCGGGTCGGCAGTGTACACGCCATCGACATTGGTGGCCTTCAACATCACGTCGCAGTTCATTTCCGCGCCGCGCAGCGAGGCGGCGGTGTCGGTGGTGAAGAAGGGATTGCCGGTACCGCCGGCGAAAATCACGACTTTGCCTTCTCTCAGATACTGGATGGCTTTCGGACGGGCGTAGGTTTCGGCAATCTGCTGCATAGGCAGTGCGGATTGGACGCGGGCTTTCACGCCGGCGGATTCGAATGCGTCTTTCAAAGCCAAGGCATTCATGACGGTGGCCATCATGCCCATATAGTCGGCCGTCGCACGGTCCATGTTGTCGGCCTGCGTGGAAACGCCGCGGAAGATGTTGCCGCCGCCGATGACGATGCCGACCTGTACGCCGAGTTCGACGATTTCTTTTACCTGGCCGACAATCTGCATGATGGTTTCGCGGTTGATACCGAAGGCATCATTGCCCATCAGGGCTTCGCCGGACAGTTTCAACAGGATTCGTTTGTATTTGGTTTGCGGGGTCATGTGGGATTCCTTTCGGCTGGGAGAACGTGGATAAACGGCGCGCATTATACGCGCTAAACCCCGGCTTTATAAACAGGTAAGGCCGTCTGAAAGCAGGCTTTACACGATAAAGCAGCTTTCAGACGGCCTCTTGTCATCCCGACGGAACGTTTAGCCGGAGAATTTCTTGAACACCAGCGTGCCGTTGGTGCCGCCGAAGCCGAAGGAGTTGGAGATGGCAACGTCGATTTTCGCGTCGCGCGCTTCGTTGGCGCAGTAGTCCAAATCGCAGCCTGCTTCGATGTCTTGTTCGAAGATGTTGATGGTCGGCGGGGATTTTTGCTCGTGTACCGCCAACACGCTGTACACTGCTTCCACGCCGCCCGCCGCGCCGAGCAAGTGGCCGGTCATGGATTTGGTGGAATTGACGATGACTTTGCGGGCATGATCGCCCAACGCAAGTTTGAGCGCTTTGGTTTCGTTGGCATCGCCCAGCGGAGTGGAGGTGCCGTGCGCGTTGACGTAATCGACGTCTTCGGGATTCAATCCGGCATCTTTCAACGCACGGGTAACTGCCAACGCAGGGCCTTCTTCGTTTGGAGCGGTGATGTGGTAAGCATCGGAACTCATGCCAAAGCCGACGATTTCGGCGTAGATTTTCGCACCGCGTTTTTTGGCGTGTTCCAATTCTTCCAACACCAGCACACCCGCGCCTTCGCCGATAACGAAGCCGTCGCGGCCTTTGTCCCACGGACGGGAAGCGGTGGCGGGGTCGTCGTTGCGGGTGGAAAGGGCTTTCATCGCAGCAAAGCCGCCCACGCCCAAAGTACTGATGGCGCCTTCAGCACCGCCGGCAATCATCACGTCCGCGTCGCCGTATTTAATCAGTCGGGCGGAGTCGCCGATGGAGTGTGCGCCGGTGGTACAGGCGGAAACCATGCCGTAGCTGGGGCCACGGTAGCCTTTGAGGATGGTTACGTGGCCGGAAATCAGGTTAATCAGCGAACCGGGAATAAAGAAGGGGTTGATTCTGCGCGCGCCGCCTTCGAGTACGGTTTTTCCGGTGGCTTCGATGCTGGGCAGGCCGCCGATGCCCGAGCCGATGTTCACGCCGACACGGTCTTTGTCGAGGTTTTCCGCGTCGTCCAAGCCGGAATCGCTGATGGCTTGCAGTGCGGCGGCGATGCCGTAGTGGATGAACACGTCCATGCGGCGGGCTTCTTTGCCGCTGATGTATTGGCCGATGTCGAAATCGCGCACTTCGCCGGCGATTTGGCTGTTGATGTCGGATGCGTCGAAACGGGTGATGAGGCCGATGCCGCTTTTGCCGGACAATAGGTTATTCCAAGCGGTTTGTACGTCGTTGCCGACCGGGGAAACTTGTCCGAGGCCGGTGATGACTACTCTTCTCTGACTCATAGTCTGCTCGCTGTAAAATGGGATTCGGAAGCCGGAACGCGCTTGCGGGGGCGGTTTGTTCCGAGCCGCTGTTAATGAGAAACGACCCCTGTGTGCAGGCAAGCCCGCGCGCAGAGGCCGGAATAGGGCAAAGGCCGTGCTTAACCTTGGTGAGCGTTCACGTAGTCGATGGCCAATTGAACGGTAGTGATTTTTTCGGCTTCTTCGTCAGGAATTTCGCAACCGAAGGCTTCTTCCAAAGCCATAACCAGTTCTACGGTATCCAGAGAGTCTGCGCCCAGGTCGTCTTGGAAGGAAGATTCGTTTTTCACGTCGGCTTCGCTGACACCCAGTTGCTCAGCAACGATTTTCTTCACTTGTTGTTCAATGTTTGACATATTCTTTCGTCCTTAATTTAAAGCCTTGCGGCGGTGGTTAATGTGAAAACTCAAAACGGTGGCATTGTACCCGATTGATTTAGAGTTTTCCATCTAATGATATGTTTGCCTTTCAGACGGCCTTCGGAGGCGGCCGCCGCAGGTGCGAAACGCGGGCATATTAGCATAGGCCGGATTTTGCCGACAAGGGCGTTTTCCGCTGTTTTTTCCAAGGCTTATTCTGCACCGCAGCTGTGCGCGCCCGATTAGTTGCACACGGTCTCGTTTAAAAACCGCAACACCAGTGCCAATTCTTCCGACGCTTCTTCCTGTGTGCCGTTGCCGGTATGGCCGCCGCAGTCGGGGGCGTAGAGCCGGGATTTAGGCGAGATGCCGCGCAGTTTGGCGTAAAACTTCAAGGCGTGGGCGGGGTGTACGCGGTCGTCGGACAGGTTGGTGGTAATGAGTGCTGGCGGGTGGTTTAGGCCGTCTGAAAGGTTGTGATAGGGGGAAAGCCTTTCCAGGTGCGGGCGCATTTCGGTGTCGTTCGGGTCGCCGTATTCCTCTATCCAGCTTGCGCCGGCGGAGAGTTGCGTATAAGCCAGCATGTCGGTCAGGGGGACTTCGCACACAAGCGCGCCGAAGGCCTGCGGTTCGCGCACAAAGGCGGACGCGGTTATCAGGCCGCCGTTGCTGCCGCCCTGTATGGCGATGTGCGGCGGGGAACTCAGGCCGCGTTCGGCCAAGTCGCGCACGACGGCCAGCAGGTCGTCCACGCTGCGGTGTTTGTGTTCGCGCTGGGCGGCAGTGTGCCAGCCCTTGTATTCGCCGCCGCCGCGTATGTTGGCCAAGACGAAGGTGTTGCCTTGCGCCAGCCAATGGCGGCCGATGTTGCCCAGATAGTGCGGCAGTTCGGCCACGTCGAAGCCGCCGTAGGCGTAAACAAGCGTAGGGGTGTCGGCACCGCTGTTTTTGCCGACGTGGAAATACGGTATTTGCGTGCCGTCTGCCGAACGCGCCCAAAGTTGCCGTACGGCGATGCCGTCTGCGTCGAATTGTTTGGGCTGGCGGCGCAGGACGCTCAGTTCGTTTACCTGCAAGTCGAGTGCGTACAGGGTCAGCGGGGTGGTGAAGTCGCTTGCGGCGATGTAGAGCAAGTCGCCGCCCCACGGCTGGTCGGTCAGTTCCAGCGCGCCTTGCGGCAGTTCGGGCAGGGTTTGTTCCTGCCATGTTTTGCCCGTCCATTTCCATGCTTTCAGACGGCCTTTGACATTATCGAGCAGGGAAACGGCGATAAAGCGTTTGGTGGTTTCCACGCTTTCTACCGCCTGCGCGTCGTCGGGGGCGAGCAGCAAGGCGGCCTCGCCCAGTTCGCCTTTGTTGAGTTTGACCGCCACAAGCGCGCCGGCGGGGTAGCTTTTATTGGCACGATGCCACGGCTGCACAAGTTTGATTAAAAGCTGTCCGGCGATGTAGCCGGCGATTTCGCAATCGGGCGGCAGTTTGAGTGCGGCGGTGCGGCCGTCTGAAAAGACTTGATAATAGGTTTTGGTAAAAAAACCCGTGGCCGCTTCGATTAAATCGACGGGCGAACCGAGTCCGTCGAGATAACGCCAGGCCTGCACCATCACGCCGTCTTCCTCCATGCGGAAAACCGGCAGGCCGTCTGAAAATTCCTGTCCGCGCCGCAACAGCCACACTTCGCGCGGATAACCCGACGCGGTGAGCTGGCGTTCGTCCCACGCGGGGCAGACCCACACACTGTCCGCGTCGCGCCAGGCGATGTGGTTTTTGCCTGCGGGAAAATGAAAGCCGCCTGCGACGATGCGGCGGTTGGCCAAATCGAATTCGACGGTATATGCCGCGTCGCCGCCTGCCGCACTCAGCGTCAGCAGGGCTTGCAGGGGCTGTTCGACATAGTGCGACACGCCGTCCAAATACACGTCGTCGCCCAAAATTTCATCGAAATCGGCCACGGAAAACAGGATTTCCCAATCGGGCATCCCCGCACGGTAAGACGCGGCCGAACAGAAGCGGTACACGCCTTTGGGAAATTCCTCGCTTTGATGGAAATGGTACATGCGGGCGCGGTGTTCCTGACAAAAAGGAATCTGCCTCTCGTCCTGCAATTGGGCGAAAATATCGTCCCGCAGGGCGGAAAATTCGACCGAGCCGGCAAACTGCGCTAGTGTTTCGGCATGCGCTTCGGCGGCAAAGCGGCGGGTTTCGGGGTCGTTTAAATCATGAAAGCGGGCGTAAGGGTCGTGCATGGTGGAAGGCCGTCTGAAAAAAGCGGGATTATAGCGGCAAATGTTTATCCGGTCGGATTAGAGGCCGTCTGAAAACGGTTTTCAGACGGCCTCGATAACGTTAACGGGCTGTTTCCTGCGGCAGCAGAATCTTCATTAAAGCGATATTGATATAGTAGTTGCTTCTGCCTATCTTTTCTTTGTGCAGGAATCCGCCTTCCGTCAGTTCGTCCAGATATTTGGCGGCACTGGGGCGGGAAACGTTCAGCGTTTTCATCAGGAAATCGATTTTTGTGTAGGGATGATTGAACAGGTGGTTAATCAGGTCTTGGCTGTAGAAGCTGAAGTTTTGCCTGATGCGGTGTTTGTAGTCCAGCATCGCCCGATGGATGTGTTGTACGGTATCGATGCCGTCCTTGGCGGTTTGTTCCACGGCTTCCAGCATATACAACAGCCAACCTTCCCATTCACCCGTATCGCGTACGTGTTGCAGCAGGCGGTAATATTCGCTTTTGTTCCGCACCAGATAGCGGCTGAGGTATAAGACGGGAATATCCAGCAATCCGGTTAAAACCAGATACAGCACATTGATAATCCTGCCTGTTCTGCCGTTGCCGTCGTAAAACGGGTGGATACTTTCAAACTGATGGTGGAGCAGCGCCATGCGGATAAGCGGGTCGATAGGTTTTTCTGTGTTGTTGTCGTTGATAAATGCTTCCAATCTGCTCATCAGGCGAATGATGTCGTCCATATGTTGCGGCGGAGTATAGACGGTTTCGCCGGTACGGTCGTTTTTCAGCATCGTCCCCGACTGTTTGCGGAATCCGGCACGGTTCTTTTCCAACTCGGCCTGTATCGTCAAAATATGATTGTTGGTCAGCATTCCGTGTTTTTGGATAAGGCCGAAGCCGCAATGCAGTGCTGAAGCATAATTCTGCACTTCTTTGATGGCAGGACTAGACGGGCTTGCTGATATTCCTGCGCGGAACAGTTCGTCATGGGTGGTAATGATATTTTCGATTTCGGAACTGTCTTTGGCTTCCTGCAAAGACAGCGTGTTAATCAGAATGCCTTGGTTGGGAATACTGCGGCAGATGCCTTTTAATTCGGCCAGATAACGATAGGTGGAAGCCAGTTTTTTCAAGACGGCGACCGTTTCGAAATCTATTTCGGGAGGGAATTGTTCGATCGAGTACATTTTAGGGTTTCGGTTAAATGATAAAAAAATCCCGTTTTTTTGCTATATCGCTTCGATATGATAAAAAAACGGGATTTTTTTTACAATTTAATTTTATTTATTTGTTTCAAAACGGTTTTAATTTAAATAGCACTTCAGACTACTGTTACCGCTTCAACTTCGCAAACGCATCCGCCATCGCCGAATTGGTCGGGGCGCGGTCGTTGCGTTGGGGTTTGCGGTCGCGGCGTTCGGAGTGTTTGCTTTCAGACGGCCTGTTGCCTTTGGTTGCGCCCGCTTCGTCATCCAGCCGCATGGTCAGCGCGATGCGTTTTCTGGCGGCATCGACTTCCAGCACTTTCACTTTCACCACGTCGCCGGCTTTCACGACTTCGCGCGGGTCTTGGACAAATTTATTGGACAGGGCGGAGATGTGCACCAAGCCGTCCTGATGGACGCCGATGTCCACGAATGCGCCGAAGTTGGCGACGTTGGAGACCACGCCTTCGAGTATCATGCCGACTTGCAAGTCGCTGATTTCGTGGATGCCTTCGGCGAAGGAGGCCGTCTGAAACTCGCCGCGCGGGTCGCGGCCAGGTTTTTCCAGCTCGGACAGGATGTCCAGAATGGTCGGCAGGCCGAAGCGTTCGTCGGTGAAGTCGGATGCTTTGATTTGCTTCACGCGCTCGCGGTTGCCGATGAGTTCGGTGGCGGTAATGCCTTGTTGCGCCAGCATTTTGGCGACGACGGGATAGGCTTCGGGGTGGACGGCACTCGCGTCCAGCGGTTCTTTGCCGCCGTTAATTCGCAAAAAGCCTGCCGCCTGCTCGAAGGTTTTTTCGCCCAAACGCGGTACTTTCAGCAATTTTTTGCGGCTGTCGAACGCGCCGTTTTCATCGCGGTAGGCGACGATGTTTTGGGCAAGGGTTTGATTTAAACCGGAAATCCGCGCCAAGAGTGGGGCGGAGGCGGTGTTCACGTCCACGCCGACGGCGTTCACGCAGTCTTCGACCACCGCGTCTAGCGATTTGGCGAGCTGGCTTTGGTTCACGTCGTGCTGATACTGGCCCACGCCGATAGATTTGGGGTCGATTTTGACCAACTCGGCAAGCGGGTCTTGCAGCCTGCGGGCGATAGACACTGCGCCGCGCAGGGAAACGTCCAAGTCGGGGAACTCGCGCGCCGCCAGTTCGGATGCGGAATAAATCGACGCGCCGGCTTCGGAAACGACGATTTTGTGCAGCCCCATTTCCGGCATTCCGCGCACCAGTTCGCCCGCGATTTTGTCGGTTTCGCGGCTGGCGGTGCCGTTGCCGATGGCGATGAGCTTCACGCCGTGCTGCTTAATCAGGCGCGAAAGCGTTGCCAACATATTGTTTTCTTGATGTAAATAGACGATAACGGTATCCAGCAGCTTGCCCGTGTCGTCCACCACGGCGCATTTCACGCCGTTTCGGTAGCCTGGGTCGAGACCCAAAGTGGTCAGCCGTCCGGCGGGCGCGGTGAGCAGCAAGTCTTTGAGATTGCGGGCGAACACGGTAATCGCGTCGGTGTCGGCGGCTTCTTTCAGACGGCCTAAGGTTTCGAGTTCCAGCGATAAAAAGATTTTCGCGCGCCAAGTCAGGCGCACGGTGTCGCGCAGCCATTTGTGGCCGTCTGAAACCTTGAAACGGCGGGCGATGATTTGCTCGTATTCGCTTTGCTGCGTAATCGGCGTGTCGTCGGGCTGGTATTTGAGCGCGATGTTTAACACGCCTTCGTTGCGGCCGCGCAAAACCGCCAGCGCGCGGTGGCTGGGCATGGCGCGGACGGGTTCGCGGTGGTCGAAATAATCGCTGAATTTTTCGCCTTCGGTTTCTTTGCCTTCAACGACTTGCGCGTGAATTTCGGCTTCGTTCCACAGCTTGTCGCGCAGTGTGCCGATGAGTTCCGCATCTTCGGCAAACTGCTCCATCAGAATTGCACGCGCGCCGTCCAGCGCGGCTTTGGTGTCGGGGACGTTTTCGTTCAGGTAGCCTTGCGCGGCGGCTTCAACATCCTGCGGCTGCTCGGCAAGCAACATGTCCGCCAGCGGCTGCAAACCGTGTTCGCGCGCGATTTGCGCTTTGGTGCGGCGTTTGGGCTTGTAGGGCAGATACAGGTCTTCCAGTGCGGTTTTGTTATCAGCGGCTTCGATGGCAGCCTGCAATTCGGGCGTGAGCTTGCCTTGCTCTTCAATGCTCTTTAAAACAACGGCTTTGCGCTCTTCCAACTCGCGCAGGTATTGCAGCCGCTCGGCAAGCTGGCGCAACTGCGTATCGTCCAGCCCGCCCGTGGCTTCCTTGCGGTAGCGGGCGATAAACGGCACGGTCGCGCCGTCGTCCAAAAGCTCGACGGCGGCGGTGATTTGCGCGGCAGTGGCGGAGAGTTCTTGAGAGAGGATTTGGGTGATGTTCATAGGGGTCCTTTGGATGGGTGCAGGCTGCTTTTGAGGCTACCTGAAAACGATGTCTTGGCAAAGCCAAGGCTGAGTTTCTGCGTTAGCTAAAACGATGTCTTGGCAAAGCCAAGGCTGAGTTTCTGCGTTAGCTAAAACGATGTCTTGGCAAAGCTAAGGCCGCGTTTCTGCGAAGTTGAAAATATCGGCGGGTTATTCTGTATTGTTTCATTGGGCAGGATTGATTGGATTGAATGGCATTTAAAGCTTTTTCAGGCGGCGGCAATCGGGAAAGGCGGCTACCAGCCGTTGTGCCAACTTATCGGGCAGCCCGATAAATAGCGTGTAGGTGCTGTCCCAGCAGACGATTTCAAACAATGCCTGTGGATGCTGCGGCTTGGCATGGTCCTGCCAAAAATCAGGGCTTTCCGCGCTGGGCAGGGGGTGCGAATCAATCTGCAATGCCGCAGTATTGGGTGCGAAGGCGGAAAATACCCCCCAAATGTATTGCTCGTTTGGGTGGCGCCGCAATATCTGCTCCAACTGTGCGCCTGTCAGCCGGCAGGGGTCGGGCAAGGCTGCTTCCCAACCGCCTTCAATATCCGTAATCAGCCAATCATAATCACGGCAAGTATCCCAGCCAAGGATGGACATCATTCTGCCCATGTCGGTATAAAACGGAATATCGCGGCAGCAATCCAGTATCAGATTGTGCGTGTTTTGCCTGGGCAGCGGGGCGGCGAGCGGGTAGCGTGATGATTTTTCGGTTTTCTGAACGGTAAGTTTGGGATTAGGTTTGAAGCGGATAGGGATTTTCATTTCTTGGAAATCATGCGATAGCGTGATTTTGTCCGGCGGAATCACCAGTTTCTGATTAGTGAGCCATGTATCGTGGTAATGCAGCATATTGTGCATTATTTCAAATTCATTGGCATGAAACAGGGAAAAATGCAGTATCCAGTTGATTTTCCCGCCGGTTGCAGAGACGGCGAAGCTGCCCATTTCGCTATCAAGCTTCATCAGCCGATAACCGTTCATTGCCCAAGTCATGGGTGATAATTCGGTTGTTACCCACCATTTCAAATCATCAGGCTCGGCCAGTATGGTGCGCCGCACGGGCAGCCAATCGGTATCGGCATCAAGGCAGTCTGTTTCCCATTCCAGCAATGTGCCGTCGGCAAACAGGATGCCGTTGATAACGGGCAGTTGTTCTGTCCAGTTTTGTTGGATGAATTCGGTTAAGGCACTTGGGGTGGCAGTCATTTAGGGTAGTCTTTCGGCGGCGGTAATATCGGCTGACGGTAGGGGGCGATGTATTTGGGGTTATTTATGGATTGGAAGGGGAATGGTTTGGCAAGGCCTTCAGGCAGCCTGCAAGATTACAGGTTCATCCGTTTCTCAAAATAGCCCAGATAGCCGGTAGAAGGTGGCAAATCCATATTTTCCAATTCTAGAGTATTGATGCTCCACAAACCCGCCAGTTGGGCGGGCGTTTCTTCATCTTGCGCGGCTATCCATTTTTCAAATACGCCTTCTTGTTCAAATTCTTCTTCGGATTCGACAGATATAAGGTTTAAGGATTTTTCGGCGGCGGTTTGCCCTCCGAAGTTTTCCAAGATACAGCTGTCGGAAGTTTCAAAACGCCGTATCCATTTTCCATCCTCCGCTTTTGCCCATGCCAGATAATCCGTTACACGGTAAGAACCGAAATATTGTACTTCTTTGATCGGTCTAATAACGGCTTTGTCAGCATATTGAACGGGCGTTCCGGATGGAGGCACGGCAGAGCCAGATGGCTGGCAACGAACACCCAGCCGCGAATGCAGGGCGATACGAAAACGGGCTGCAGGCTGCTTTGATAGTCCGCCGCTTCTATGATTTGAAAACTGCTTTGCCAGTTGGCCGGCCGTATATTCTGCAACGGCAGCTTTTCCAATACGGCTTCGGGCGAATTGGATTTGACCGCCAGCCAATTGGTTTTGAAACCGAATGACAGCGGCCGGTCGGGCTGTGTGTGGATGTCGGGCATCGCAGTTTGGTTTGCAGCTTGGCTTTCGGCTTGGCTTGATGACACGAAACCCAATTTGTTCAGCAATCCGGACAAAAAATTTTGCATGGTATTTTCCTTTCAGACGGCCTGAAACTATCGTTTCAACGCTTCCAGTTCGGCAATATCTTCCACTTCCGCCTGCTGCGCCATGTGTGCCAAACGGTTTTTCCTGAACAGCCCGTATTGTTCACCGGCAAACGCTTCCATTTGCTTGTGGCTGCGCGTGCCTTTGCCTTCCAATACGGCGAAGCCGTTGTCGGCGATGATGCTGTCTATGCGGCTTTGCCAAAACGCAAGCGTCAGGCCTTGCCGGTTTTTGGCGCGTAGTTCCGCACTTTCCAGAAAGATGACGGTCAGGCGGTTGAGCGTGTCGATTTCGTCGGCGGTCAGGTAATTTTTGGCAATGACGATATCGGCTTTGCGCACGCGTTCGCCGCTCCATGATGTCAACCCCATATTGGGGGCGTTGCCGTCGGCACGGTTGCAGACGAGTTCGGCGGCGGTTTGCTGCGTTACGGCGTAAATCAATTTGTTTTGCGCTTGGGCGAAAAACATCTGTGTGGCTTTGTCGGTGGGGTCGTAGTCGGCAGAGAGTTTGAACAGTTCGCGCACCTTTTGATAAAACCGCATTTCGCTGGCGCGGATGTCGCGGATTCTTTCCAGCAGTTCGTCAAAGTAATCCACGCGTCCGTTGGGATTTTTCAGGCGTTTGTCGTCCAGCACGAAGCCTTTTTCCAAATAGCCCGTCAAAATCTCGTTAGCCCAACGACGGAACTGCACGCCGCGTTTGCTGCGTACTCGGAAGCCGATCGCCAAAATCATTTCCAAAGCATAATGTTTGACTTGGTATTGCTTGCCGTCTGCGGCAGTTATTAAGAAATCCTTAATAACTGAATCCTCAACCAACTCTTTGTCTTCCAATATATTTTTGATATGCGTTGCGATGTTTGGCACGGAGGTGTCAAAAAGTTCGGCAAGTTGGCTTTGATTGAGCCAAACGGTGTGTTCCTGCACCAGCAGGTTTACTTGGGTGCGGCCATCTTCAGTTTGGTAAATCAGGATGTCGGACATGGGTTTTCCCCGTTTGCAGGTAAAGGTCGTCTGAAAAATATTGCCGGTTTATTCCTCATCACATTCTTCGTCATCTTCATCTTCATCTTCTTCGTCATAAGAAGTGTAGAGCCAACTGTCCCAGCCGAACAGTTCGAGCAGCGTATCGAAGCGGTCTTGGTCGGCGGTGCCGATAAATACGCCGCTTGTGTTGCCGTTTTTTGCGAAGCAAAGCAGGATGATTTCGTGAAAGCCGTCGGTGTAGAAGCGTTGATTCTCTTGACGGAGTTCTATGATTTCGGTGCGGTTTTGTTGGATAAACTGCACGGCTTGGGTATCGGCTGATTCTTCGTCCATGATGTTGGCGCAGTAGTACAGACCGCCCATGGCGGCGTTGGTGTAAGCCAATTCCAGCAGTAGGGTGCGGGTATCGGGCAGGTGCGGCTGCCATTTGTAGCTTTCGGTTTCATCGGTGTAAAAGCCGATATGGACGGGCGGGTTGTCTTGCGCCAAATCGGCTCTGGCAATGCCGCACAGAAACACGCCTTGGTATTCCTCTATCAACACTAGATAATCGCCGTCAAAATCCATCTTTTCCAATAGCAACAATCGGTTAAACGACTGATTGACTGCCTCGCTGCCGCCCAGTGTGAGCAGATATTCACGCAACACGGCGGGGAAGCAGATGCCTAGGCGTTGTTCGGCAGCGATGATTTCGGCTTCGAGCAGACCGCAGGGTAGGTGGTCAAGGTGATAGAGGGTAGCGATATTTTGCAGATAATTCATAGAGTAATTCGCGATTAGGGATCGTCTGAAAAAGCAAAAGGCGGATTATGCCACATCGTGATAGGGCTTTCAGGCCGTCTGAAGGCAAACCGGATGGCGGGCAAACGGTATTACAACGCGTTTCCGCCTTGCATGGCGATTGCCTGCATTTTTGATGGTGATGCGCAAAGGAGGCTTGTATAGGATGTTTGCCATGTTTTTGGGCATGTATTTGAAAGAAAAGGCCGTCTGAAATATTTTTCAGACGGCCTCTGTTTGAATTCTGTTTATTGTCAGACGGAATCGGCTTAGATTTCGGTCTGCGTTTTCGGTTTTACGCTGGTAACGATACCGTCTCGGCGGTTTTGCTGTTTCTGCCCTTTGCCGTTGGGAAGGATTTGTTCGACCTTCACGTTGGCCGTGCCGGTGTGGATAAAGCCGAGTTCTTTGGCGGCGGCTTTAGACACATCCATCACGCGGTTGCCGTGGAAGGGGCCGCGGTCGTTGATGCGGACGACGACGCTTTTGCCGTTGGAGAGGTTGGTTACGCGCGCATAGCTGGGGATGGGCAGCGTGCGGTGTGCGGCGGAGAGGGTGTTCATGTCGAAGCGTTCGCCGCTGGAGGTTTTTTTGCCGTGGAAGCCGGGGCCGTACCATGAGGCCTTGCCGGTTTGGCTGAAACTTTCGATTTTTTTGGTCGGCTGGTATCGTTTGCCGGCTACTTTGTAGCTGAGGTTGGCTGTTTTGTGCAGCGGCTCGGTTTGGACGACTACATCAGGTTGGGCAGTGGCCGCGGCTTGAACCGAAGTGTCTGCGGCGGGAGAGGCGTAGGCACTGAGTGAGAAGGCGGCAACCAGGCCGACGAATAAGTTTGGTTTGGTTTGAATCAAAACTAAATCCTGTTCCGGAGTTGATAAGGTTGGCGGCCGCAAATTCCTTTACGGCCTGTTTTTCAGACGGCCTGTCTGTATGGCAGCTTATAGGCCGTCTGAAAAACCGTTTTGCCGCCACGCTTCGAAAACGACGACGGCCACGGTGTTCGACAGATTCATGCTTCTGCTGCCTGCTTTCATCGGCAGGCGGATTTTTTGCCCCGCCGGAAGGCTGTCGAGGATTTCGGCAGGCAGGCCGCGGGTTTCCGGACCGAACAGGAAAACGTCGCCCGGCCGGAATGATACTTGGTCGGGACGTGTGCTGCCCTTGGTGGTCAGCGCGAAAATGCGGCGGCCGGAAAGGGCGGACAGGCAGTCGGCGAAGTTTTCATGCACGGTCAGGCTGGCGAATTCGTGATAGTCCAGCCCGGCACGTTTCATTTTGCTCGAATCAAGCGGGAAACCGAGCGGTTTGACCAGGTGCAAATCCGCACCGGTATTGGCGCACAGCCGGATGATGTTGCCCGTATTGGGCGGGATTTCCGGCTGGTATAAAACGACAGTAAACATAAAATCAGTCACTTAAAACGGGAGGCACTATGCCCCTATGCGGCGCGGTCGTCAAGATTTTTGCATTTTGGCCTGGGCCAGCGTCCAGCAGTATAGGTTTCCGGCCCCCGCCTGCTTTAGCATTCGGGAAAGTTCGGCCAATGTTGCGTTTGTGGTCGCAACGTCGTCGATTAACAGCAAATTGCGTTTTTTAACATCGCCCGCCACGCGGAACAGCCCTGCCACATTTTTCTTCCGCCGCGCATACGGCAGTGTGCTTTGCGGCGGTGCAGGCCGTCTGAAAACGGTATCTTCGGGCAGCAGGGGCAGGCCGTATCGGACAGACAGCAGGCGGGCGAGTTCGCCGCATTGGTTGAAGCCGCGTTCCACTAACCTCTCGCGGCTCAGCGGTACGGCGAGGATGCCGTCTATACCGGCATCGTGCAGCCAGGGCGGCGGCAGGGCGGCCATCAGTTCTGCCAACAAACGCTTCAAGGCTATCTGCCGCAGGTGTTTGAATTCGTGCAACAGGCCGCTGACGGGCGGTTCGTAATGCAGCGACGACCATAATTTTTCAAACGGCGGCGGTTTGCGCTGACAGCCGCCGCAGGGGGAAATGCCGTCGCCGATGCCGCCGCAGCGCGGGCAGCTTTGGCTGCCGGCAACGGCCGAACGGCACAAATCGTCCAGGCAGTCGCGGCATATGCCCCCTGAAGCCGAAGCGTGGCATAATAAGCAGCATTCCGGCGCACACAAATGCAACCATCGGGAAAGGATATTCATGAACAAGCATCTTCCTCATTCTGTTTACCTGATACACGGCTGGGCGGCAAACGGCCGTATATTCGACGGCCTCCGCCCGCTGCTGCCCGAAACCTGGCGGGTGCATACGCCCGACCTGCCCGGACACGGTAACGCGCCTTCGGATGGCACGTTCGACATCATGGCCGCCGCCGATGCGCTGGCGGCCGAAATGCCCGACAACGGCGATGTGGTGGGCTGGTCGCTCGGCGGGCTGGTCGCCCTCCATCTCGCCATCCGCCATCCGCACAAAGTCCGCCGCCTGTGCCTGACCTCGTCGTTTGCCAAATTCCTCGCCGCATCCGACTACCCGCAAGGGCAGAGCCGAACGGCATTGGACAAAATGATTGGCCTGTTCGAACAGGACTACCCGAAATATATGCGCCAGTTTCTGCAACTGCAACTGCTGAACACGCCGGACGGCGAGGAAATCATCGCCTCCGTCCTGCCCGACATGGTGAAAAACGGCGCGCCCGCCGCCCTGAAGGCCGCGCTTGACGCGCTCTCACTTGCAGACGCACGCCCCTTCCTGCGCCAAATCCGCCAACCCGTCTTACTGGTTTACGGCGGGAAAGACAGCATCACCCCGCCGCGCATGGGCGAATACCTGGAACAACACCTGCCGTTTGCCGAATTGCAGATTATCGAAAAAGCGGCACACGCCCCCTTCCTCAGCCATGCCGCCGAATTTTCCGGCCTATTGAAACGCTTCTTCGGCTGAATATTTTCAGACGGCCTGACAACCCCCCATCATCCGAACCATATGAACGACCACGACCCGACAGAACACCTTTGGCACCACTGGCCGCAGGCATGGTATCCCGTCGCCCGCGTATCCCGCTTTGCACCCGGAAAAGTACACAACGGCCACCTGTGCGGCCGCGAATGGGTGCTTTACCGCGGAGAAGACGGCGTTTTCCGCGCCACGGACGCATTCTGCCCCCACATGGGCGCACACCTGAAAAGCGCGCGCGTAGACGGCTGCTCCCTAGAATGCGGCCTGCACGGCTGCCTGGTAGACCCCGCGCAACAAACCGACACCGAACTGCCGCCCATCGGCAAAGGCTGCCGCATCGGCGCACAGGCCTGGCACTGCATCGAACGCTTCGGACTGGTCTGGCTGCACCCGCCGACCGCCGAACCCCCTCCCCCGCCGTTTGACGGCAACGGCCATCACTGGCTGACCGCAGGCCCGCGCCGCATCTGCGCCGACTGGCGCGCCATGATTTGCAACGGTTTCGACCTCTCGCACATGGTGATGGTGCACCAACGCACCGTAGACGGCGACCCGAAGTTCGAACCCTTGCCCGAAGGCGGCCTCAAAATGACCTACCGCACCCGCATCCTGCCCAAAGGCGGCTTTTCCAGCTGGCTAATGCAGCGGCTGTCGGGCGGGCATATCGACTTAATCCACACCTGCATCGGCAGCAGCATCATGGTGCAAAGCCGCGTCGGCCGTTTCCGCACGACGGGCGTTTTCGCCCTCCTGCCCGAAAACCCCGCCGGACACCCTCCCGAACAACGCAGCACGCAGGCCTTTGCCGCCATCGGCATCCCGCACGGCGCACCCCTGCACCGCCTGCAGCTTTGGATTGCCCGCTTCCTCTACCTGGCCTTCCTGAAAAAAGACTTCGTCGTCGTCGAACACATGCGCCTGAAACTCGACGGCGCGGACGACATCGGCGTCAAACAAGTAACCGCCTACCAAAGCAGCCTCAAAAGCATGTGAGGCCGTCTGAAAGAAAGAACCTTACCCCCAACAAACATGATAGACCTCCACTGCCACTCCACCGTCTCCGACGGCGCACTCACTCCGGCCGAAGTCGTCCGCCTCGCCCGCGCCAACGGCTGCACCCTGCTCGCCCTGACCGACCACGACCACACCGGCGGTTTGGCCGAAGCCCGTGCCGAAGCCGAAACCCTCGGCATCCGTTTTATCAACGGCGTGGAAATCTCCGTTACCTGGCGCAAACGCACCATCCACATCGTCGGCCTCGACTTCGACGAACACCACGCCCCGCTGCAAAACCTACTGTCCGAAGTCCGAAAAGGCCGTCTGAAAAGACTCGCAGCCATTGCCGCCAAACTCGAAAAAAAAGGCATCTTCGGCGCATACGAAGGCGCATTGGAACGGGCGGCCAACCCGGAAATGGTCAGCCGCACCCACATCGCCTCCTTCCTGCTCGACAACGGCCATGTCCGCAACAAACAGCAAGCCTTCACCAAATACCTCGGCGAAGGCAAATCCTGCTCCGTCCCCCACCAATGGACCGACTTGGCCGACTGCGTGGGCGCAATAAACGGCGCGGGCGGCATCGCGGTCATCGCCCACCCCATGCGCTATAACCTGTCCGCCACCGCCAAGCGCAACCTGTTCGACGAATTCAAAGCCCTGGACGGGCGCGCCATCGAAGTACACAGCGGCAACAGCAACGCCAACGACCGCCACAACTACGCCTTGCTGGCGGAACGCCACGGCCTGCTGGCCGGCGCGGGCAGCGATTTCCACCGCCCCGGCGACTACGGCGGCGGCATCCTAGGCGCATGCCCCGCCCTGCCCGACCGCTGCCGCCCCGTATGGCATGCCTTCCGCACACCTTATGACGGCTGAAGCAATCAAATTCAAAAAGGCCGTCTGAAAACCATTGTTTGGGTTTTCAGACGGCCTTTTCAATCGGAAATGCCTGCAATCGGTTTGGATAGGGGAATGACAGGAACAGGCGGGCTAAATTGGCTGAATCGAGTGACTAGAGGCAGACTTACCTCCTTGTGTGCTTTTTTGATTTTTACCAGTTTCGCATCAAACATCAAATCTGCCGTATGTCCCTATTCGATCAAAGCAGGACCCATGAATCTCGCAGAATTAGTATTCAATCATAACGGAATCGCTGTTTTCAGCCTATCGGCCGCTGTCCTTTTTCGGCAGTGGTTGGGACGTTATCTTTGGCGGCATCCTTTCAGGAAGGCTTCGTTTTTTCCGATTTGATTTCGGTTTCCGCCTGCCGTTATTTCTCGCTTTTTTCAGACTACCTATCTCGAATCTCGTAGAATGCTTTTTGCATTTCTTCACGAGTCATCTTGGTTTCGCAGCCTTCGTAGGCCGTCTGCAAAGCTTCAATATAATTTTCAATATCGATTTCCCCCACTGCTTCGCTCGTCTCTTTCCAAATCATGCCGAATATGACACCTTTTGCATAACCGTATCGTTGGACAGGCATGGAAAAGGGGGTAATGTTTGTTGCGGCGGACGCGGCGGCATTTTTTCCGCCTGCTTTCCGTTTGGCCTGCTTATGTGTCGAACGCGCCTTTTTTTGTTCTTTGTTTTCTGATGGTGTGTATACCCATTCTTCCCAAATCGCTTCGGCTTGTTTTTCGGTCATCTTGGTCGGCTCGCCTTTGTAAATGGCCAATATGGCCTCAGCCATGGCGTCCATATCGATTTCCTGACCCATCTCTTTTATCAATCTCATTCTTTCGCCGTTAGCCATGCCCAATGCGTAAGCTGCCCTTTGGCCAAATGTTTTGAGAGAAGCGTCATTGGCTGTATGTTTTGCCGATACGGCTTCCTCTGCCTGATTTTCGGTCAGTTTCGTTTTACCTTCCGCGCCGGATGCATAACCGTTTTTTTTGAGCAGGCATCTCAAGGGCAAGTGGAGGGGCTGTGGCAGCGAGAGTGGCTAGCGAAAAGGCACAAGCAAATGCCAACATACCGACTCTGAAAGTTTTTTTCATATATTTTTTTATGTGTGTATTGAAGGGTTAAGCCACTTTTCAGACGGCCTTTCTTTATAAAGCCCCTGCCTCTTCGAGTACGTTTTGGGCGGCGAGTTCGGCCGTGTCGCGGCGCAGCATGTGGTGCAATTCGTGAAAATCGCGCTGCAGGGCGGCGCAGTCTTCGGGCGATTCGTACCATTTGATCAGCGCGTCGGCCAGCAGTTGCGGTTTGGCGCGGCTTTGCAGCAGTTCGGGCACGGCCTCGCGCCCCAGCAGGATGTTGGGCAGGCCGACGTGCGGCACTTTGATTTTCCGCTTCACATAGGCGTAGGTCAGCGGAGAGATTTTGTAGCTGATGACCATCGGGCGTTTGCACAGGGCGACTTCGAGGGTGGCGGTGCCGCTGGTTACCAATACGGCATCGGCGGCGGTGCAGGCCAGGTCGGCATGGGCGGTCATCAGTTGTATGGGCAGGTGTTTGAACCGCTCTTCGGCCAGCAGGGCGGTCAGGCGGTTGCGTGTGGCGTGGGTGGCGACGGGCAGCAGGAAGCGGGCGTCGGGGTAGCGTTGCAGTATGAGTTTGGCCGTCTGAAAAAACATCGGTGCCATGTAGTCGATTTCGCTGACGCGGCTGCCGGGCAGTAGGGCGAATACGGGGGTGTCGCCGTCAAGTTTCATTCTCTGCCGGGCGGCAGCGCGGTCGGCTTCCAGCGGCATGGTTTGCGCCATCGGATGGCCGACGAATTCCGCCCGCCCGCCCGCGTCGCGGTAGAGCTGCGGTTCCATCGGGAAGAGGCAGAGGACGCGGTTGGCCTGGCGGACGATTTTATTGACGCGCCCGCGCCGCCATGCCCAAACGGAAGGGCTGACGTAGTGGACGGTGGGGATGCCCGACTGTTTGAGTTTTTCTTCGACGTAGAGGTTGAAGTCGGGCGCGTCGATGCCGACGAACACGTCCGGCCGTGCGGCGCGCATTTTTTCAATCAGGCCTTTGCGGATGGAGAGGATTTCGGGCAGGCGTTTGACGACTTCGGCAAACCCGCGCACGGCGAGTTTTTCCTGTTCGTAAAGGCTTTCGAAACCGAGCGCGGTCATGCGCGGGCCGCCGATGCCGGTGAAACGGGCGTTCGGACAGCGGGCGCGGATGGCTTCCATCAGGTGCGCGCCGAGCAGGTCGCCCGAGGCTTCGCCCGCGCACAGGGCGATGAGGGGGGAGGTTTTGTTCATGTGTTCGGAGGATGTGTTTTTGTTTGACTGTCTGAATGGCGGCGTACCGCCCGAATGCGGTTGAGGCCGTCTGAAAGCGCGGTTTTGGTCAAACCGATGTGTTATTCGTGCTTTCAGACGGCCTTTTATTCAGGCTTTCAAGCCAGCCGCCGTTGCAGTTCCGCCGCCAGTTCGCGGTAGGCCTGCGTGCCTTTGGCTTTGGCATCGTACACCAGCGCGGGCATGCCGTGGCTGGGTGCCTCGGCCAGCCGCACGTTGCGCGGGATGGTGGTGGCGAAGAGTTTGCCGCCGAAGTGCTGTTGCAATTGTTCGCCGACTTCCGCCGCCAGACGGCTGCGGCTGTCGAACATGGTGCGGACGATGCCTGTCAGGTCGAGCTTGGGGTTGATGGCCTGACGGATTTTGCGGACGGTGGCCACCAAGTCGGAAATGCCTTCGAGCGCGTAGTATTCGCACACCATGGGCACGATCACGCCGTCGGCGGCCACCAGCCCGTTCAGGGTCAGCAGGGTCAGCGTGGGCGGGCAGTCGATGAGGATGAAGTCGTAATCGTCCGCCACTTCGGCCAACGCGTTTTTCAGCCGCATTTCGCGGGCGATTTCCTGCACCAGCTCGACTTCCGCCCCGGCCAGCGCGCGGTTGGCGGCCAAGACGTGATAGCCGCCGCTGCCGCCGGTATCGACCGCCGTTTTCACGTCGGCCTCGCCCAGCAAGACATGGTAGACACCGTGCCGGATGGCGGTTTTGTCCACACCGCTGCCCGTGGTGGCGTTGCCCTGCGGGTCGAGGTCCACCACCAGGACGCGGCGGCCGTCGGCGGCCAGCGAAGCCGCAAGGTTGACGGCGGTGGTGGTTTTGCCCACGCCGCCTTTTTGGTTGGCAATGGCGATAATATGTGCGCTCATGGTTTGGTCGGCCCGTTTGTGTTTCGAAACGGCGGATTGTACCGTTATTTGCCGCCGCCCGAAACAGAACGCGCAAGGCCGTCTGAAAGACGGTTTCAGACGGCCTGCCGTTTCTTTATAATGACGCGGCTTGATACCCGCACCCACATCCCCGAAAGGAAAGCCCCATGAAGAAATACCTGCCGGTTTTGCTGCTTGCCGCCCTGTCCGCCTGCGGCGGCCAGCCTGCCGAAAATGTCGAACAGCCGCCGAAACCCGAATTTACCGCCAAATTCCTCGATATTTCGGTGCTGGTGCCGAAGCTGCCTTTGGGCGAGCCGAAAATCAGCGAAGGGCAGGACGGCGAAAAAACCTACCGCTATCCGATTAACGGCCTGCCGGAAGACAATTTTGTCGAAATCAGCGGCAAATTCCCGGAAAACATGCATGCGGTTAACGGCCGGTGCATGGAAGACCCCGCTGCCGGCTGGGCGCAGGGCGGCGTCTGCCGCGACCTATTCGACAAACTGACCGCCGCCGTAACCGCCAAACCCGACGTTATCGGCAACTACCTACTCAGCCACGGCGGTTTGCAGCCTGTGTCGGAACAACGCGCTTACGGCGCGGTTCAAGACGGACGTTTCGTGTTCGACGTAGACCGCAAAGGCATGTTCTCGCTGCGCCGCCGCTAAACGGTTTGAGGCCGTCTGAAACCTGTTTTTCAGACGGCCTTTCCATCACGGCAAGCCCTTGCCTAAACCCAACCGCCCGCCGAACGGCGGACAACCGTCCCGAAACGGGCAAACACCCGACCCCGCACGCGGCCAAGCCCTTCACCGGCACACAGGCCGTCTGAAAGCACCCGACCCGCATAGCCGAACGCCGTTCCGGCACAATAAAAACACCACGAGGCTGAAACCATGACGCCAAACCAAACACCCGACTCCGTCCTCCATCTGCTGACCGCCCGCCTCGCCGCCCGAGGCCTTACCGTCAGTTGCGCCGAATCCTGCACCGGCGGCCTGCTGGCGGCGGAATTCACCCGCCTGCCCGGCAGTTCCGCCTGGTTTGAAACAGGCTTCGTTACCTACAGCAACGAAGCGAAACAACGGCTGTTGGGCGTTTCCGCCGACAGCCTGCGGCAATACGGCGCAGTCAGCGAAACCGTGGTACACGAAATGGCGGCGGGGGCAAGGCGGGCGGCGGATGCCGACTACGCCCTCAGCATTTCGGGCATCGCCGGCCCGGGCGGCGGCAGCGCCGAAAAACCCGTCGGCACCGTCTGCTTCGGCCTTGCCGACCGTCAAACCACCTACGCCCGCACCGCCCGCTTCAGCGGCAACCGCGACGAAATACGGCGGCAGGCCGTCGATTTCGCCCTCGCGTTCCTCAACGAAACCCTGTCATCTGCACAATAAGCAGGCAGAAATGTGATATTCATATTTATTTTGAAAATTTAACGGTTTACACCCGTTTTTATACTAGACTTTCCCCGCACAATCCCTTACCATCCGCCCTTTTTTTTCAGTATCACACACTACCACAACAGCCATGCTCGATAATTACCGGCTGCCGGCCCGTTGCGCCGTCGTAGCCACGTCTACAAGTTCCCTTGATGAAATCGCATCGGATGACGACCTGCTCTACATCCTGCGCCTCAACATCCATATGGACGGCATCGTCTATTCAGACGGCCTGGACCTGCACCCCGATGCCTTCTACCTCTGGCAAGTCGAAACGCCCGACGACGCGGCCACCACTTCGCCGCCGGCGGAAAAAACCGTCAGAAGGCAGTTTGCCGAACTGCGCGACCTCGGCTACCGCGAAGTCATCGTAACCACCTTAAGCGGCAAAATCAGCGGCGCGGCCGACATCATCCGCAAAGTGGCGGTGGAAATGGCGCGCGAGATTACCGTTTACGTCGTCGATACCGGCACGGCCTGCATGCCCGAAGGCCATTTCGCACTCGAAGCGCTGCAACTGCTGCACCTGGGCTTTGCCCCCGCCGACGTCGTGGCGCACCTCGAACGATTGAAGCCCACCGCCGAAATCATATTCAGCGTGCACAACACACGCCAACTGCGTCGCCAACGCCATCTGAATCCGACCGAGAAATTCTTTGCCGGACTGCTGGACCTGAAGCCCGTCCTGCGTTTCCGCGACGGTGAATTTTCACGGCTCGATGTCGGCAGAAAGACCGAAAACACCTTGGACGCCTTGGTCGAAGCCGTCAAAAAGCAGACTCACGGCAAACATGTCCGCGCCTACGGCCTCTACAGCGGCAACCGCGGTCTTTACGACCAGCTGGCGCAAAAGCTGCAGGACAAAACCGGCTTGAAAATAACCGGCTTTCCGATTTCGCCCGTTATCGGCGCGCACCTCGGCCCCGATGCCGTCGGTGTCGGCTGGGTGGAAGAATTGATGTAATTCCCGCCTGCCCGGCACCATCGTAGCAGCCGGCACTGTTCCCTAATCGTCAAAAGGCCGTCTGAAAATGTGTTTTCAGACGGCCTCCATCTTTCCGGCATCCTTTTTAATCATCGAAACAGGCTTCATACAGCGGCAGCAGCGCGCGCACCGTATCCACAATCCAGGCCGCGCTGTCGGTTTTGCCCAAATCGGCGCGTTCGATGTGGCGGCCGATGCAGAAGAAATCGTCTTTGCCGTCCAATACGGGCACGCCGCTTTGCGCCACGGTCGGATAATTGGCGTATTCGTCGTCCGCACCGTGCCAAATATCGAAAGCCGCATAACGTTCGGCTTCCAAAACATCCAGCCAGCGGTTGTACTGCGGCAGGGCGATAGGCGAAACATCGGCCTTGTAGCAATGCCAGTCGAGGCTGACGGTCAGGCGGCGGCGGTTGAGCAACACCGACAAAATCGCCGCCGCATCGCTGTATTGCGTGTATTTGAAATAGGCGAAAAAATGCGCCCGTACCTGCCAGCCGTTGCACCAGCGTTCGATGTGCGGCGGAGCGAACGGCGCACCCAAATCTTCCGCCACCTGCCGAATCAAGGCCTGCCAATCCTGCCACGCCGCCTTGTAGTCGGCTTTGATTTGCGGAATCGACTCCGGCTGGTATTTTTTCAACTGGGAAAACTGGTAAAACGGAATGTCGAACAGTTCGCTGTGTTTCGGCGTCAGCATGATGCCTGCTCCTTCTGCGGTGAATTGAAACGGCCAATATCCGATTGCCGCCATCGGCTTGCGGCAGTCCTGCATATTTCCGGCAACCTAAATCCGGATTCCCGCCTGCGCGGGAATAGCGGTACGGCCTTACTATACCCTGTATCGGTTCTGCGGCGGGAAGGCCGTCTGAAAACAGCTTTCAGACGGCCTCTTCCTATTCTTCCGGCAGTTCCGCCGAACCCATGCGTTTCAAAATGATGTTGGTTTTGGCGCGCAGGCGTTTGCTGTTCGGGTTATCGGCGTAGAACAACGGGGCGGGAACGCGGGCGGCCAGGGCGGCGGCCTGTTGTTTGCTCAGGGTGGCGGCGGGTTTGCGGTAAAAACGCTGCGAGGCGGCTTCCGCGCCGAATACGCCGTAATCCCATTCGATAACGTTGAGGTAGAGTTCAAAGATGCGGTCTTTGTCGGTGGTGGCTTCGAGCATGGCGGTGATGGCGGCTTCCTCGCCTTTGCGGATGTAGCTCTGCCATTCGTTAAGGAACAGGTTTTTGGCAAGCTGCTGGCTGATGGTCGAGCCTCCGCCTTTGATGCGGCCGCTTTGTTCGTTGCGGCGCATGGCGTTGCGTATGCCGTTCCAGTCGAAGCCGCCGTGTTCGGCAAAGGCCGCGTCTTCCGAGGCAATCAGTGCCTTTTTCAGATTGACGGAGATGCGGTTGTAGGGAACCCAGCGGTAGTCCAAGGCAACTTCCCGCCCTTCGCTGCGGAATTCGTTCATCCGCATGGTCATAAACGCGCTGTGGTGCGGGGCGACGGCGCGGTAGGTCAGTATGCTGCCGTAAACATAGGCGTTAAACAGGATGAAGGCGGCAAAAGGTAATGCAATCAACCATTTCAACATTTTCAGACGGCCTTTCTCAAGGTTTCGATAACGGGTTCGACATCGGGCGAAAACCCGCGCCACAGGCGGTAGGATTCGGCGGCCTGGCCGACCAGCATGCCGAGGCCGTCTGAAACCTTGTGCGCGCCGTTTCGGCGTGCCAGCAACATAAAGGCGGTCGGTTCGCGGCCGTAAACCATATCGTAGGCCAGTTCGCAATGTTCGAAAACGGCGGGAGATATATCGGGGGCTTGTCCGTTCAAACCGCCCGACGTGCCGTTGATGACGATATCGAAGCCTTCCGCCGCGTCTGCCAAAGCGCAAGACAGCACGCCGAATTGTTCCGCCAACTCATGCGCTTTGGACGGCGTGCGGTTGGCGACGGTAACGGCGGCAGGTTCTTGCGCCAGCAGCGGTTGCAGCACGCCGCGCACCGCGCCACCCGCACCCAGCACCAAAATCCGTTTGCCGCGCAGGGAAACGTTTTGGCGGGCGATGTCGCGCACCAAACCGACTCCGTCGGTGTTGTCGGCTTTCAGACGGCCGTCTGAAAGCCGTATCAGCGTATTGGCCGCACCTGCCGCTGCGGCGCGTTCGGACAACTCGTCGGCCAATGCGAAGGCTTCAGTTTTAAACGGCAGGGTAACATTCGCCCCCGCGCCGCCCGAAGCGAAAAACGCCCGCACCGCCGGCGCAAAGCCGCCGATGTCGGCCAAACAACGGCCGTATTCGATTTCCACCCCTTCCTGGGCGGCAAACAGTCGGTGGATTTCGGGCGACCTGCTGTGGGCAATCGGATTGCCGAACACGGCGTATTGCGAAACGGAAGTCATGTCTTTCCTTTGCAGACGGTTTTCAGACGGCCTCAGCCTGACGGTAGATTTTCTTATCAACCCAATACACCAGCAACAGCACCGGCAGGCCGATCAGCGCGGTAAACAGGAAAAAGCCCGGGTAGCCGATTTTGCTCACAATCGTGCCGGAATAGCCGCCCAGCGTTTTCGGCAGCAAGGTCATCAGCGAACTGAAAATGGCGTATTGTACGGCGGTGAAACGGATATTCGTCAGCGAAGAGAGGAAGGCGACGAACACCGCGCCCGCCAACCCCGAAGCCAAATTGTCGAAACCGACCGCCAAATACATAAATACCACGTCGTGCCCGCGATAAGCCAGCGTGACGAACAGCAGATTGGTGGCCGAAGCCAGCACCGCGCCGGCCATCATCATCTTCATCAGCGAAAACCGCTGCGACAGCAGCCCGCCGAGGAAACCGCCCGCCACCGCCATCACCACGCCGAAGGTTTTCACCGCCGCCGCGATTTCGTTTTTGCTGAACCCCATTTCCTGATAAAACACATTGGAAATCACCCCGGCCACAATATCCGAAATGCGGTACAGCCCGATTAAAGCCAAAAGCAGCAGGGCCGAACGGCCGTAACGCCGGAAAAAATCGGCCACGGGCGTTACCCAGGTATCGACGGCCAACTGCTTGGGCACGATTTTCAGCCACACCAAAAACGCACCGGCCAGCCCCGCCGCACCCACCGACATCGTCAGGCGGGCCGCCTCAACCAGTAAGCCCAACAGCGCGTCCTCCTGCTTCGGAAACAAACCGCCGAACCAGGAAAACATTGCCGCAAATGCCGACACGGAACCGAGGAACAGCACAATCAGGCGCAGGCTGTCCGCCAAACTGCGCCGTTTGTCCGCACGGGCGGCCACCTCCGGCTCGCGCATCAGCAAAACCGTCGCCATGCCCACCGCCATCACCGCCGCCATCAGCAAATACGTCTGCTGCCACGCGGCATACACATAATGCCCCGTCTTCGACCCGAGCGTTTCCGCCGCATACAGCGCGCCCGCGCCGGAAACAATCATGCCGACGCGGTATCCCGCATTGTAAGTGGCCGACGTTACCGACTGCATCGCCGTATCGTCCCCCGCCGCCTCGATGCGGTAGGCATCGATAACAACGTCCTGCGTGGCCGAAGAAAAGCCGAGCAGCACCGCCGCCGCCGCCATCATCGCCAAAGCCCCGGGCTGCGCCGGATCAACCATCGCCATCCAAACGATGGCCGACGCCACGGCCGCCTGCGACAACAGCAGCCAGGAACGCCGCCAACCCAACTTTCCCAAAACAGGCAGCGGCAACGAATCGATTAGCGGTGCCCAAACGAATTTGAACGAATAAGCCAAAGCCGCCCAGCTGAACATCGTTACCATATCGCGCGACACGCCGGCCTCGCTCAACCACAACGACAGGCTGGAAAAAATCAGCATAATCGGCACACCGGCGGAAAATCCGAGGGAAAACAGCACGACGGCGCGCGGGTCGGTATAAACGGCGGCGGCATGCAGCCAGCTGGAAGATTGTTTCATGTTGCGAATTTCAAAAAGCCGAACGGCGGAAGGCCGCATTGTAACAAAGGCCGTCTGAAAATTCAGACGGCCTTGCCGGTTTTAACTTTTACCGGCGTTTCGTTCCGTTTTGACGGCCATACCGTTTTCACTCTGCCGAAGCCGCACTTTCAGACGGCTTATCCTGTGGCAAAATAAACTTAAATGGAAGGAGGAGTCTTGTATCTACCGGCTTCCCGTCCCGTATGGTAGGAAGATAAATTCCCAGCAATGCCGCCTTGCGGGCAGCCCTCTCCAACCTGATGGGCCTGTTTTCCATTTGGGAATCAGACAGGACTGTTGCCGAATCGATCTTCCCTTCCGGCGAGATATGCACCGCTATGCGGACAGTCCCCTCCTCGCCCTCATCGGCCGATGCGGCAGGATAGTGCGGAGCCGGCAGGACATAGGCCTTGCCCGCGCGGTTGTCGCCCGGGCCGTAAAACCAATAAACATATTCGGCATAAGATTTCACCGGTTTGCAGACTGTTTGCCCATCCTCTGCCATTTCACACGATTTCGGCGGCGTAAACTGCGGCTGCCCCGCATCGGCAACGGCCTGCCTGCGCAATGCCGGATTGCCCGACTTCCCTTCCTGCCACACGCGGCGTTTTACCCTGCCCTTCTCGTCTATATCGAGCAGCATGACCAGTTCTCCGCCCGCCGCGCCGTCCTGGGTCGGCAATATTTTCAATACGGGCAGCTGAACACGATCGCGTTTCCGCAACTGCTGCGCCGTATCGGCCGCCTGCACGCTGTATGCCGAGAGGGCGGACAAAACAAAAATCGGAAAATATTTCTTCATAAACAAACACCTTGAACTTTTTTCTATTCAAATGTAACGAAAGCGGCAGTCCAAGCCCGATTCCGCTTTAAACCGCCTCCCCCCACAAATAACGGCGGACAAACCGGCCTTTTTCAAACACGAAGGTAACGCCGAAAGGTGCGCCGTCCGCCCCCAATGAGGCATAGAGATAAACGGTTCCGCTGTCCGGGCGGTAATAGGCTTCCCAAGTATGCCAAAAATTGCCCGCTTGCGGGTTGGCGGCATAAACGGGATGAAACAGCCCCTGCAACTGGGTAGCGGGTACGGGGCGGCCGTTCAGCGTGATGCTTGCAGGCACGAAGACTTCGTCGGGAATCATGTTGTCCGTACCATAGAAAGGATGGCCCCGATAGCGGCGGGCCGTATACCCCTGCTTGTCGATGCCGGAAAAATCGGCTTTGTTCGGCTTGAAACGGGCGGCGGTAATGCGGATGGTTTGCCCTGCGGCGGACAACGTTATGCCGTCCGAACCGTTGTGCCGCAACCGAAGGGGGACAAAGCCGCCGCCGCGTTTGGGGAAAACCAATCGGCTGTGATGGACGAAGCCGCCTTCAGACGGCGTTTGCAGCCTCGCGTCGCAAAACTGCGCGCCGCCGTCGCCTGCTTCGTCGGAAAGGCAATAAATCGGCGTACCGTTGGGCAGCTTGGCCAATACTTTACTTTTCAAGTCGGGACGGGCGCGCAGGTTGGCATGGCCGTCCGGGTCGGCCACTACGGCCAAGCCTTCCGGCTGCGCCGCAACACTCAAAAGGGGGACAAATAGTAAAACCATGCAGAAACGGCGCATGACAAATTCCTCAGATGTTATGTCGCAATAAAAAAACGAAGGAGGCCGTCTGAAAAAACAATACTCTGCTTTTCAGACGGCCTCTGCTTGCAGGCTGCGAATACCTTTATCCTTGGTACGGGTTTTCCACTCCGGCCACCAAGGCGGCAAGGTATTCGCGCAGCTGTTCCTCTCCGCAGCCCATCAGCAGGGCATCCTCAAACGCATCTTGCGCCAGCTGGAAGAGTTCGGTCATGTTTTCGTTCATGACTTTGATTTTTTCGGTGCAGGAAACGATGCTGCCGTCGTCGCCGTACCATTTCGGCATGTCGGGCATGGCCATATTTCAGACTCCTCTATCCTTATGGTTTATCTGGTAAAACGACCTGAATCGTAGCGTTTCACCCTGCGGGCGGTAACGTATTTGCTGTTCCAGTATTTGTTGCCCAGGCTGGTGATTTCGATGCTTTTGCCGGTGCGCGGGGCATGGATGAAGCGGTTGTTGCCGATGTAGAGGCCGACGTGCGAGATGCGCCCGCGCGAAGTGCTGAAAAACACCATGTCGCCCGGCTGGAGTTCGCTGCGGCTGACCGCAACACCCATTTTCGCCTGCTCTGCCGATGTGCGGGGCAGGTTGATTTGCATGGTTTTGCGGAAAATGTGCTGCATGAAGCCGCTGCAGTCGAAACCGCTGCTGACGGACGATCCGCCAAAACGGTAGCTGACGCCGAGTAATCCCATCGCGTTACCGATCAATTCGTCTGCTTCGCGGCGGGAAAGGGCTGCGGTACGTTTTGAAGAAGATTGGCTTGAGGCAGGCTCGGAGAATTCCACTTTTGGAGAAGGAACAGGAGGTGCCTTTGCTTCCTGCCGCCGTTCTTTTTCCGACTGTTGTTTGACCAGTGCCTGCATGCCGTCTTCGTCATAAGGCTGAGGGGGGGCAGCCGGAGGCGGCGGGGCTGGCGGAGCCTCTCGATGTACAGTTTCTTGGCGGGCGGTTTCCCTTCTTGCCGCCTCGTGGCGTTCCGCTTCTTTTTTCGCGGCCTCCTGCTTTTTCAGGGTTTCCTGTCTGGCGGCATCGGCATTTTTGTCCTTTTGTTTGCCGTCTTTCTTTTGATTTTCTTGGTTTCTGCCGCCTGTTTGTGCTGCTTGTTTGTTTTCTTTTTTATCTTTGCCAGCTTCTTTTTTATTTTTACTGTCTTTATTATCTTTTTTTTCTTTGCTGTTTTTGGCAGCCTCTTTTGGGGTTTCTTTTTTGGCGTTGTTCTTTTCTTTTTCCTGTTTTTTGCCGCCTTTGGCATTGTCTTTTTTGCTGTTTTCCGACTTTGCCCCGTCTTTCTTTTTATCGTCTTTTTTCTTGTCGGCCGGCTCTTTTTTGGCGTTGTCTTTTTTAGCTGCGTCTTTTTTGACGGTTTCTTTTTTGGCCGTTTTCTTATTGTCGGCGTAGGCGGCGGGAAGGGTTGCCATCAATAGGGCAAACACCGTAAAGAAGTAGGTAAGGATTTGTTTCAAATGGGTCATGCTGTTGTTTCGCTTGCTTGTCGGCCCTGCTCTCCGGCAGCCTGCCGACGGTGTTGGTAACCATTTTTTTTCAGACGGCCTCCTGTGCCGTCCGCGCGCAAAAATATGCTATGCTGGGCATCTGTCGAGCCGAAAGATACCACATAACCGCCATGATGATACCAACTTTACTCGCTATGCGCGATTTTTCGCGGCTGCGCGAAATCATTGCCATTTTGACCAAACACGGCCTGGGCGAGTTTGTGCAGCGTATCAAATTGTCGGGCAAAACTCCGTCTGAAAACCCCGATGCGGACAGCCGCTACATCCCTACGCCGCGCCGTTTCCGCCTGGCTTTCGAGGAACTGGGGCCGACGTTTGTCAAGCTGGGGCAGATTTTGTCCACGCGGGTGGACATTTTCAATGCCGAGTGGATAGAGGAATTCGAACAGCTGCAATGCAACGTCGCGCCGATTGCCACGGAAGACATCGGCGCGTTGATTGAGGCACGGCTCGGCCGGTCGATGGACGAAGTGTTTGCCGAGTTAGACGGCAAACCGGTCGGCAGCGCGTCCATCGCACAGGTGCACGGCGCGGTTTTGCGCAACGGCGAACGGGTGGCGGTTAAAATCAAGCGGCCGGACATTGAAAAAAGCATACGCGCGGATTTGCGTATTTTGAACCATCTGGCAGCCCTCATCGAAACGGAAATCCCCGAAACCCGCCGCTACCGGCCGGTTCAGATGGTTCAGTATTTTGCCCGCAGCCTGGCCAGGGAAACCGATTTGTCGTTCGAACTGCGCTATATGCAACGTTTCGCCAATGCCTTTTCCGGCCATCCTTTCGTCCACATTCCCAAGGTCTATGCCGAGTATTCCAACCGCCAGATTCTAGTGCAGGAATATGTCGGCGGCACCCTCCTGCGCCATGCCGATATCGACCGGATGCCGTCTGAAACCCGCGCCATGCTGGCACGGCGCATTACCGACACCTTGTTTGCCATGATTTTGCAGCAAGGCTTCTTTCATGCCGACCCGCACCCCGGCAACATCTTCATCCGCGACGACGGGCGGATCAGCCTGATTGATTTCGGCCTGGTCGGCCACCTTTCCGCCCCGAGGCGGCACGAAATCCTTTCCCTCATCAAAGCCCTGGCGGAGCGCGACCCGTTTACCATGCAATATGTGCTGGGCAACTGGGCGCAGGGCGAACTGCCCGACGAAAACCTGCTGGGTGCCGACGTGCTGGAAATGCTGTTGAACTACGAAAACACGCCCGTCAGCGACTTACGCATCAGCCAAGTCATCAACGACATCACCCAAATCATGCGCGGCCACGGCCTGACGCTGCCCGCCGATTTGGTGATGCTGTTCAAAACCCTGATTACCCTCGAAGGCGTGGTCAAACGGCTGGACGGCTCGACCGAGTTGCTGGAACAGGCCAAACCCATCGTACTGGCCGAACTGAAACGCCTCGCCTCGCCCGACTACATCGTACGGAAAAGCCGCAGGCAGCTGAACACCCTGCTGCAAACCGCCGACGAACTGCCGCAAACCCTCATCCGCCTGTCGCGGCGGCTGCAAAAAGGACAATTCAGCCTCGACCTCGACCTCAAACGGCTGGACGACCTCAGCCACCAGCTCGACCGCGCCACCAACCGCCTGACCATGGGCATCGTTACCGCCGCCTTGATTATCGGCTCCTCCATCGTCATGAGCGTGGACAACGCCCCAGGCTTCCTCGGCCTGACCGGCTACCTGCTGGCCTTTGCCAACAGCCTGTGGATTATCTGGTCCATCTGGCGTTCGGGCAGGCACTAAGCGCGCGAACACCCATCACAAACCGTTCAAACCGGTTTTTCAGGCGGCCTCCATGTAAACAAGCATCAAAAAACATCAAATCCTGCAAACGGCATTTTAAATCCACCCCCCTTGCCGCATATTGCCGCCCTGTACACACCTAAACAAAGGAAAAAACATGCTGGCCACCATCCTTATCGGTTTCGTCATCGGCGTTCTGGCGAAATTCCTCTATCCCGGCCGCGACAAACTCGGCTTCATCTTCACCACCCTGCTCGGCATCGGCGGCTCGGTGCTCGGCAGCTGGGCAGGACAGACGCTCGGCTGGTACGGGCCGGGCCAACCCGCAGGCTGGATTGTCTCCACCATTGCGGCCGTCGCCATCCTTGCCGTTTACAGCCGCCTGAACGGGAAACGCTAAACCGCAAAAAGGCCGTCTGAAAGACCGCTTCCGGCAGAATCGGAACACCGGGCCTCCCAAAACGGATTGTTCAGACGGCCTCTTCGCCATTATTTTGAATAAACAAAGTAAAACCTTCGCATTTTCAAGACTTACTGTTACAATCCGCATCCTTATTCACCAACCCACACATAGGAACGACACCATGCAACATGATGTTTACGACTATACCAACCCGGCCATGGGCGTGCAGCGCAACAGCGTTTTGCGCAAAACCTACGGCCTCTTGGCAGTGTCCTTCATCCCCTGTGCGCTGGGCGCATTCGCCGCTGCCGCCACGGGCTTCAACCTCTTCAGCCTCACCGGCAACCGCTGGGCGGGCATCATCGCCTTCTTCGCCTTCTTCTACGGCATGGTTTTCCTGATTGAGAAAAACCGCTACAGCAACGTGGGCGCAGGCCTTTTGATGGTTTTCACCTTCGGCATGGGCGCGCTGATTTCCCCGCTGCTGCAATACAGCCTGAGCATTCCCGGCGGCGCGAACCTCGTCGCCACCGCAGCCCTGATGACTGCGGCGGTATTCGGCGTCATGTCGGTGATGGCGCGAAAAGCCAACGTTGACACCAACGCCCTCGGCCGCTTCCTCTCCGTCGGCGGCGTCATCCTGATGATTGCCGTGGTGGCCAACCTGTTCCTGCAAATGCCTGTCTTCGGACTGGCCATTGCCGGCGCATTCGTCTTCTTCAGCTCGCTGGTCATCATGTGGCAAGTGCGCACCGTCATCGAAGGCGGCGAAGACAGCCACATCAGCGCGGCACTGACCATCTTCATCTCACTGTACAACATCTTCCAAAGCCTGTTGCACATCCTGCTTTCACTGGCCGGCAACGACGATTAAGCCGTACACAGGATAAGATGCTCGAGAGGCCGTCTGAAAACGGAAAACCATTTCAGACGGCCTTTTCATTTCCAACTCGGATACGGACGCAAACGGCATCAGCCATTCAGAAATTCCGCCAAGACTGCGGCCATATCATCGCACCCCGCATCAACCGCCATATTCCGTCCTGCCAAAGCATTTCCGCTATAATCGCCGCCGGCCGGTGTTTTCAGACGGCCTCTATCCCCCTCCCATCGATACCGCCATGAAAATAGCCCCCCTGCTCCTGCTGCTTTTACCCTTCCACGCCGTATCCGAAACCGTGCACGTTCCCGCACCGGTTTCATTCGACCGACTGCCGGAAACACCCATCAGCCCCGAGCCGCCGCCCCAACCCGCACCGCCCGCCGCCGTCCTTACCGACGACAACGGCAGCACCCCGGAAGCGCAAATCAGCCGCGCACTGACCGAACAAGACTGGCCGCGCCTGACAAAACTGCTGCAAAAATACCAAACCCTGCCCGCGCGCGACCCCGTCCTCCACGACTACGCACTCGGCGCGCTCCGCCGCGCCCAACTCCGCCATGACGAAGCCGTCGCACTGTATCGCGGCATTTTGGCGCAACAGCCGGACTTGGCCTATCCGCGCTTCGATTTGGGCGTCATGCTGTTTGAAAACAAACAATACCGCGAAGCGGCGGCGGAACTGCAACGCGCCAAACCCGGTCTGCAGTCAGACATGCAGGCACTGGCCGACCGTTATCTGACAGCCATCAAAAAAGAACAAGGCTGGCAGCCCGAAATTTCCCTGCAATACGCCGCCACCGACAATGTAAACAATGCTTCCGAAGCCGAAATCATCGAATGGGACGGCAGGCAATGGCGGAAAACCGCCGACAGCCTGCCCCAAAGCGCGCACGGTATCCGCTACGGATTGGGCGTATCGCGCGAAATCAACTTGGGCGGCCGCCACTTCGCCGCAGGCCGTCTGAACGGCGACGGCGTACATTATTGGGACCGCCGCGAATACAACGAGCAGAGCATCCACCTTGCCGCAGGCTACAAAAACCGCTCCGTAACGCGCTCGTTCGGCATCCTGCCCTTTATCGAATACAACCGGCTCGGCGGCGAACCTTACAACCAAGTATTCGGCGCACAGGCCGACTTTTCAGGCCGTCTGAACGACAAATGGCGCATCGCGCTTAACGCGGGCCATATCTGGAAACGCTATCGCGAAGAACGTACGGCGGCACGCTACGACGGCCACATGCCGTCGGCGGGCGCGACCCTGATATATGCCGCGCCGAAAAACTGGCTGCTGTTCGGCGGCGCGGACTGGTCGCACGACATCACGCGCGAAGCGGAACAGGCTTCCGTGCGCAAAGGCGTTCGGCTGGGCGTGTTCAAAACCTTTTCAGACGGCCTCGGCCTGCGCGCCAATCTGCGCTACTCCCGCCGTATTTTCGACGCGCCCGGCACGCTGGTCTACCGATTTGTGCGCAAAGACCGCGAATATCAGGCCGGCGCATCCGTCTGGCACGAAAAATTGTCGTGGAAAGGCTTGGTGCCGCGCCTGAACCTGCAATACCTGAAAGTGGACAGCAATATGGGCGGCTTCTATTCGCGGCGGAATATGCAATGGTTTGTCAGCGTGGAGAAACAGTTTTAAACGTACCCGGCACACCGAACACACGGCAGGTTCTCCAACGCACGAGACAGCAGCCGCACAGGAAAGCAGGCATAAAAAGGCCGTCTGAAAAGTTGTCGCCGCACCGCAGCCACACTTTCAGACGGCCTTTTCTATCGCCATCGTATTTAAAACGCTTCGCCTACCTGAACGCCGCCGGCCAAATCCCTGACGCCCGACAGTTGCTCCGTCAGCATACGGGCGTGCCGGAAGGCTTCGGTTTGCAGCACGGCCTGCGCCTGCGCGGGCGTCAGCCCATTGGCCATGTATTGCCAACGCGCCGCCAACTGCGGATTGTCGGGCGCGACAAAATCGCGGCGCAGTTCGTCCACCAAATCCGGCCGGTTGCAAACCAGCGCGATGTCGCAGCCGGCACGGAATGCCGCCTGTGCCCGCTGCGCGATGCCGCCTGCGGCAGCCGCGCCTTCCATGGTCAAATCATCGGAAAAAATCACACCGTCGAATTTGAGCTGGCCGCGCAGAATGTCTTGTAGCCAAACGGGTGAAAAGCCGGCAGGGCGGCTGTCGATTTGTCCGTACACCACGTGGGCGGGCATAACGGCGGCCATGCCTGCGGCAGACAGGGCGGCAAACGGACGCAGGTCGTCAGCCTGCAATTCGTCCAAGCTGCGTGAGTCGTGCGGCAGGGTCAGATGGCTGTCGCCACCGACGAAGCCGTGGCCGGGAAAATGTTTGCCGCAGGATTTCATGCCGCCGCGTTTCAGGCCGCGCTGTAATGCCAACGCCAATTCAATCACCACGTTGGCATCTTTGTGGAAGCTGCGGTTGCCGATAACGGCGCAATTTCCCCAGTCCAAATCCAATACCGGTGTAAACGACAAATCGATGCCGCAGGCGGCCAGTTCGGCAGCCAACACCCAACCGACCGTTTCCGCCCGTTCTGTGGCGGCTTCCGCCCCTTGTCCGTCCCACATTTCGCCCAATACGCGCATGGCGGGCAGGCGGGTAAAACCCGTGATAAACCGTTGCACGCGTCCGCCTTCGTGATCGACGGCCACAATCAGGGTCGGTTGGCGCAGGGCTTTGATTTCCTGCACGAGCAGGGTCAGCTGTTCTCTATCTTGGAAATTTCGGCGGAACAGAATCACGCCGCCGATGGCGGGATCAAGCAGGCGTTCTTTTTCTTCGTCGGTGAGTCGGAAGAATTCAACATCGGCCATCACGGGGCCGCGCGGCAGGGTTTTCGGCATCATGGTTTTCGGAGTATGAAAGATTTTTCAGACGGCCTGGAGACCGTCTGAAACGGGTGGTCGGATGGTTATTGCAGGTTGAGCGCGAGGAACAGGGTGTTCTCGCCGCGCTGGACGAGCAGCGGGATATTGTTGCCCGCTTTTTCCAACGCGCCCCGTATCGAGACTTCGTCCGTTACCGGATTTTGGCCGACGGACAGGATGTAGTCGCCGCGCTTCAGTCCGGCCTGGGCCGCCACTTTGTCGGCACGTAGTACCAACAGGCGGTGTTTGTCGCCCGTGATCTGTTCGGCCAGCGTCAGTCCGATGTTGTCGAGGGTGAAACTTTGGTTTTGCAGATTGGCACCGTCGCCGCCGCCGGTATGGCCGCTTCGGCTGCCGTTGTTTTTATCGGCATTGTCGAGCAGGATTTTCTGTTCGATGACTTCGCCGTTGCGCCAGACTTGGAGCGTAATTTCCTTGCCGGGGGCAATGGAGCCGACCATGACGGGCAGGTCGTTGGAGGCGCGCACTTCTTCGCCGTTCACGCTGAGGACGACGTCGCCCTGCTTCAATCCGGCCTGTGCCGCAGGACCGTCGGGCATCACTTGGGTAATCAGCGCGCCCATCGGTTTGCTGAGGCCGAAAGATTTGGCCAGGTTGTAATTGACTTCCTGAATGATGACGCCCAGCCGTCCGCGCTGCACTTTACCCGTGGTGCGGAGTTGGTCGGCCACATTCATGGCGACATCAATCGGAATGGCGAAGGAAATGCCCATAAAGCCGCCGCTGCGGCTGTAAATTTGGGAGTTGATGCCGACCACCTGTCCGTTTAGGTTGAACAGCGGGCCGCCCGAGTTGCCCGGATTGATGGCGACGTCGGTTTGGATAAAAGGGGTGTAGTTTTCATTCGGCAGGCTGCGGCCTTTGGCTGAAACAATGCCGGCCGTGATGCTGTTTTCAAATCCGAACGGCGCACCGATGGCGGCTACCCATTCGCCGATGCGGAGGGTTTTGACATCGCCGATTTTCACTGTCGGCAGGCCTTCGGCTTCGATTTTCAGCAAGGCGACATCTGATTGAGCATCCGAACCGATGAGTTTGGCACTGAATTCGCGCTTGTCGTTCAATGTCACTTTGATGCTGTTCATGCCGGCCACCACGTGGGCGTTCGTCAGGATGTAGCCGTTTGCGCTGATAATGAAGCCGGAACCGAAATTCTGGTCTTTATCTTCATCGGGGTCTTGCAGTTGCGGGGCGTTGGGCACTAGGCGTTTGAAGAAGTCGTAAAACGGATCGTCTTCGGGGAAAGGACTGTGGTCGGTTTGGTCGGCATTATTTTCGGTTTGTTTGGTTGCCTGGATGTTGACTACGGTCGCGCCTTCCTGCTCCATAAGCTTGGTAAAGTCGGGTAGCAGCATATCGACTTTCCCTTGGCCGGTCTGTGCCTCGACCGGCTTGGCAAAAACCTGCTCTTGCGGTTTGACTGCCGGAACATCATTGTTTTTTTCTTCTTTACCGCACGCGGTCAATGCCAACAATATGGCAGCGGTAAGGGCGAGATATTTGTGGGGGCTATTCACGTTTTACTTCCAATTATCCATAGGGGGAAAACGGCAAAATTTTAACGGATTTACGGGTATTCTTCCAGAATATGTAATCAAAGGCCGTCTGAAAACGGATTGTTTTTTCAGACGGCCTTTTGCCGTTACAGGTTTAATGTCAGAACAGGTTGTCCATGTCGGTTGTCTGCCGCTTGGGTGCCGGCTTGGCGGGCTTGTCTGCTTTAGGGGCAGGCTTGTTAACCGGCTCTACCGCGGATTCGCTGTTTTTAGGACGTTTGTTGATCGGCTCCAACGGTACTTCACCGCTGTTTGAAGATCGATTTATCGGCTCCAACGGCTTTTCTTGATTAGGCGATAGTTTTTCCTGCTTAATCTGATCGTCTTTGACTTTGTTGTCTTTCGCTTTCGGTTTGTTATTGGCCGGAGGGGTAACGGCTTCAACCGCCGAATCATCAGGCGCATCCGGCTTGGAGGCAGGTTCGTTTTTCGGCGCCTGCGGTACCAGCGGGTTGCCGTTATTGGCCGGGGCCACAGCTGATGCACCATTCGGCGACCAAACTTCTACTGTATTTTGCTGCTGAACAGGCTGACTCTGCGGCGGCTGCGGACGTTGCAACTCCAGCCAAACATTGATCAGTAATGCCGCTACGGCAACGGCGAGGAGAAAGATAAAGAACCAGAACAATTTGCCGATGCTTAAAAAACTTTTCTTTTTAACCGGCTGATTTTCTGATGAGTTTTCTTCGTTCATTCAGGTTTCCTTTTAATGCGGATAAAACCGTCTTTCAGGACGGTTGAAACTATATAAAGTTCGTAGAAAAGCAGGCTGCAAAACTGAGCAGCCTGCATCCGAATAGTATTTCCTTGCACGATTCAAATATCGTTTGACGCTATGCTTAATTATTCGGCATATAACTCTGATAAAGGGTAACAACTTTTTGCACACCGGCCGTTGTGCTGACCCTCTGTGTAACCGCCGCCTGCTCTTCAGGTGTCAAAATACCCATGACGTAAGTAACGCCGTCATAAGTAACGATTTTCACCCGACCGGGATAAACGCCGTTCACACCCAACATCACGGTTTTTACTTTTGTCGTACTCCAAGTATCGGCAGAAATATTGCCAAACGAACGAACTTGAGGAGCGATTTCGATATAGTTGTATACGGCCTGTGCAGACTGTTCGGAACGGGCCACTTGTTCAACAAAACGACGTTCATCCTCTGTAGCAACCTTGCCCAAAAGTAAAATATGCCGATTGTAGCTGACAATACTCAAATTTGGATTGTAGCCTTCCAAATTATTATTCTGTTTCAGATAGGAAATAGCGGTATTCTTAATCCTCATCTCCATAATCTGATCGTCAGCCTGAGCACCCGTAGTGCGACGATCAATCACGGAAGAAGTACCGGCAGCCGCACCACCGATAAGTGCTACAGCGCAACCACTCAGAAAAAAGGCTGTCAAAACAGTAGCCGACAATATTTTTATTTTGGCCATATTCGGAATCATAAGGTATCCTTTCGAAAACAGGCAGTTTGCGGACAAACTGCCTAGTTATTAACGGTCGTATTGTAGCGGGTATTAGGCATTATGCGTAGGGCTATATATACGAAATTTCACCTCACTTAAAGGAAAAGCGTCTACTTTATCAAAACTGAAATAGAGAAAGGCCGTCTGAAAATATTAACTTCATCGAAGTAAAAATATTTTTCAGACGGCCTCTAACATATACAGCCTGTTATGCTTCAAAATCGGCTCATTTAAAGCAACTCACCCCGCAAAGAGAATGTAAATGCTTCCGTAATCTTGATTTCAACCATTTGATTGATCAATTCGGGATTACCGACAAAATTTACCACACGGTTATTGGCCGTTCTAGCCTGCAACTGCTCCGGATCCTTTTTGGACACACCTTCAACCAAACAACGCTGCACCGTACCAACCATGGTTTGATTGATACGTGCCGTTTCAGCCTCGATAACTTCGTTTAATGCCTCCAGCCGACGCACTTTTTCTTCATGAGGAGTATCATCATGCAGATTGGCCGCCGGCGTTCCGGGACGCGGACTGTAAATAAATACAAAGCTTAAATCGAAAGCAATGTCTTTAACCAATTTCAACGTTTGCTCAAATTCCCGCTCAGTTTCACCTGGAAATCCAACAATAAAATCAGAACTCAAGCACAAATCCGGACGAATTGCACGCAACTTTCGAATAATCGACTTGTATTCCAAAGCCGTATAGCCTCGCTTCATTGCACTTAATACACGATCTGAACCACTTTGAATTGGCAAATGCAGATGGGAAACCAACTTGGGCAAATCGCGGTAACATTCAATGATCGCATCAGAAAATTCCCTTGGATGACTGGTCGTAAAACGAAGACGTTCAATCCCGGGAATTTCATGCACAATTCTCAGCAAAGTAGCAAAATCACATACCTCGCCATCATCCATCAATCCGCGATAAGCATTAACGTTCTGCCCCAAGAGATTGATTTCCTTTACACCTTGCTGTGCCAAACCGGCAATTTCCGTCAATACATCATTCAAGGGGCGGGAAAATTCCTCGCCTCGAGTATACGGTACTACACAAAAAGAACAATATTTCGAACAACCTTCCATAATAGAAATGAAAGCAGACCCACCATCAACTCTCGCCGGTGGTAAATGATCAAATTTTTCAATTTCGGGAAAAGAAATATCAACTTGAGGAAGGCCTGTTTCCTTCTTATCATCAATCAGGCGCGGCAAACGGTGAAGTGTTTGCGGACCAAACACTATATCTACAAACGGTGCGCGTTTTACGATTGCTTCACCTTCCTGGGAAGCTACACAGCCCGCGACACCGATAATCAAATCTGGTTTTTTATCTTTTAACGGGCGTACTCGCCCCAAATCTGAAAATACTTTTTCTTGCGCCTTTTCACGCACCGAACAAGTATTAAAAAGGATAATATCTGCTTCATCAGGTTCTGCAACCTGCTCTATACCGCCATGCTCTTCCTCTAAAACAGATAACATTTTTTCGCTGTCATATTCATTCATCTGACAACCGAACGTACGTATAAAAACTTTCTTCATGGTTTGCATCTTTCAGGAGACCCGTAATCGCGGGACTGATTTTTATAAATCTATAATTATAACTCGTTTACCGAAAAACAAAATAAAACAGTACCGCATTATAAAAAGGGGCTGTACTAGATTAGCAGATATGTTACCCTCGAAATATGAAGATAACACACTGCAAATTAAAGAAAAAAGTACAGAAAGAACTGCTCCGGTTT
>NZ_JBQCVA010000018.1:38256-41584 GCF_051962715.1 Neisseria sp. P0008.S010 | reverse complement strand
CGGCGATACGCCGTTTGAGGTTTTGCAGGCTTACTTTTCTCAACCTGTGGTGTAAACAACGCGGTTATTTTCTACATCTATCTTTAGTTGATACCGCGGCATATAGGGCTTGCGGGCTGTATCGGCACGGGTTAGTGTAGCCTATTACATATGCGCACCATTCGCTGCAAAACCAACGGCTTTTGCTGTGTGGTGATTTGAGTACCACGCCAATCGCACCTAGCCAGTCGTAACCTGCCCCGTGTGTGCGGTGGAACAAGCGGCCGGCCGATATGGCAACAGATTGCGGCAGCGGGATTAAATCCATTTATTAGCAGGCAGCGGCATGGTTTTAATGCGCACCCCGCCGTCTCTCGCGCTATCCGCCTCTTTGAACCCCGCCTGCAGAGCCTTGGTAATGATATTGGCAATATCGTTTCCTTCCGCATTGGCGGCAGCGGCGGTTTTCATAACGGTCGGCAACAGTTTTTTCACGGCCTCGCCGCTCATCGCGCCGCTGGCCACCATGGTATTCATGGCTTCCAAAGCGGCCTCGGGCGTCGTTCCGCCTACATAGGCGGCATCCATAACCGATTTCTTGATTTCCTCCATGCCCGCGCGCTTTTCGTTCATGCTTTTGCCCGCACACATGGTATTGGCGGCATGGCGCAAAGCCGTATCGAAATCCATCGTCCGATTAACCGGCTGCGCTAGCACATAAGCCCCTGCCGCCGCGCCGGCCACACCGCGTCCGACCGTCCTGAAACCCGCCTAAGCGGCGGGCGGTATCAAAGTTCCACCTTATAGCGCGGCCTAATTAGGTGTCAAAGATTTTACGAAAAGGTGCTAAAGTTCGTGCCGCCTTATATCATTTCAACACACAGCCGCCCAAAGGCGGCTGGTTGCAGACGACCTGCAAAATGCCCTGGCCGACACGATTTCAACACACAGCCGCCCGAAGGCGGCTGGATTGCACGGGAGCAGGGCAATAACCCGCTTCACTATTTCAACACACAGCCGCCCGAAGGCGGCTGGTTCTTGGCCGCCCACAAATGCCCGATGATGTTCTCATTTCAACACACAGCCGCCCGAAGGCGGCTGGGTCGCCGTGCCTGCCTTGAGGGCTTCGATAAAGGCATTTCAACACACAGCCGCCCGAAGGCGGCTGGCGCTGGCCAAAACCTGCACCGCCGGACGTTCGGGATTTCAACACACAGCCGCCCGAAGGCGGCTGGGCCGTCTTTCCGGCCTGTCATCCGTGCTATGATTATTTCAACACACAGCCGCCCGAAGGCGGCTGGTTGAAAATACTACCATCTTCCCAAATCCACGAAGAAATTTCAACACACAGCCGCCCGAAGGCGGCTGGCCTAATCAAGCCTGAAACCTGCCGCGATTGGGCAATTTCAACACACAGCCGCCCGAAGGCGGCTGGTTTGCGAGCCAGTGCAGCTTATACGAGCTAAGCATTTCAACACACAGCCGCCCGAAGGCGGCTGGGGCTATTAAATCGGCGGGGGTTTTGCCGCCATCATTTCAACACACAGCCGCCCGAAGGCGGCTGGGGCTATTAAATCGGCGGGGGTTTTGCCGCCATCATTTCAACACACAGCCGCCCGAAGGCGGCTGGTAGATGTCCTACACCCCATTGCCAATTTGACAGCATTTCAACACACAGCCGCCCGAAGGCGGCTGGATACAGTTAAACACAGCTTGCCATAATTTAAACAATTTCAACACACAGCCGCCCGAAGGCGGCTGGTCGTATTTGAATTCGTAGGTTTGCCCGACAACCTATTTCAACACACAGCCGCCCGAAGGCGGCTGGGAAATAATGCCAACATCATCAAAAATGACAGAAAATTTCAACACACAGCCGCCCGAAGGCGGCTGGGTAGTAAATAGGCCAGTTGTAGATGTCGTTCGGCGAATTTCAACACACAGCCGCCCGAAGGCGGCTGGGAAATAATGCCAACATCATCAAAAATGACAGAAAATTTCAACACACAGCCGCCCGAAGGCGGCTGGCTTTCATGGTGCCGGTTGCAAACTCAGCGCCGAAATTTCAACACACAGCCGCCCGAAGGCGGCTGGGCAATCACTCCGTCAAAGTGATTTTTTCATGTCTAATTTCAACACACAGCCGCCCGAAGGCGGCTGGCAAAAACTTCCTATGGATAAATCCAAAAATAATAATTTCAACACACAGCCGCCCGAAGGCGGCTGGTCCGCCAGTACGGTTTGGTGGATGAGTGCGACCAGATTTCAACACACAGCCGCCCGAAGGCGGCTGGATGTCTCATCCTTTAAAAACTCGGCAACATTGCCATTTCAACACACAGCCGCCTGAAGGCGGCTGGCACGCAGACCGGCGGCATCCCGCCTGCTACCGCGGTTTCAACACACAGCCGCCTGAAGGCGGCTGGCCGATTACTTAACACCCTCCAACCCATGCAAAAGTTTCAACACACAGCCGCCTGAAGGCGGCTGGGGCGGCGAAGCCGCTCTCTATACTTGATAAATAGTTTCAACACACAGCCGCCTGAAGGCGGCTGGCATCCTGTACACCTGCGAGTTTTTAGGCTACCTCGTTTCAACACACAGCCGCCTGAAGGCGGCTGGACAGATTTACCAGTGATAGCATCCAACCCATATTGTTTCAACACACAGCCGCCTGAAGGCGGCTGGGACATCATTTGAATAATTGATTGTCCTACAACACTGTTTCAACACACAGCCGCCTGAAGGCGGCTGGTTTTTAGCTCCTGTCAAGTTTAAGTTAAGGTTGATAGTTTCAACACACAGCCGCCTGAAGGCGGCTGGCGCAAAGACCCGACAGGGCAGTACGAAGACTCGAATGTTTCAACACACAGCCGCCTGAAGGCGGCTGGGCTTGGTAAAAGCGTTTGAAAAATTGTAAGAAAGAGTTTCAACACACAGCCGCCTGAAGGCGGCTGGATTGATACATCTTTTTTCATATTTTACCTGCTATAGTTTCAACACACAGCCGCCTGAAGGCGGCTGGCAATTCCTGTTTAAAAACACTTCCGGATCGATGTTGTTTCAACACACAGCCGCCTGAAGGCGGCTGGTTGAAGAGTTTGGATATGCAGATAAATCTGATAGAGTTTCAACACACAGCCGCCTGAAGGCGGCTGGGCCTGAAAATTTCAGACGGCCTTTCTTATTGAGCGGTTTCAACACACAGCCGCCTGAAGGCGGCTGGTTTGGGTTTTTCAACTTCGCCCGGGCATTGATGAGTTTCAACACACAGCCGCCTGAAGGCGGCTGGGTCCGTCTAATCGGTCTTGTTTTGCTTGTTCCGGAGTTTCAACACACAGCCGCCTGA
>NZ_JBQCVA010000018.1:37705-38156 GCF_051962715.1 Neisseria sp. P0008.S010 | reverse complement strand
AGGCGGCTGGTTTCCTTAGGCATAATAACATTATCAATAACATCAGTTTCAACACACAGCCGCCTGAAGGCGGCTGGTTTCCTTAGGCATAATAACATTATCAATAACATCAGTTTCAACACACAGCCGCCTGAAGGCGGCTGGAACCTCCTGCATACGTTCGATTGTGAGAGTAGGGGTTTCAACACACAGCCGCCTGAAGGCGGCTGGTCGGGGCATAAAAATTCGCCGCTTTCCAAATCCTGTTTCAACACACAGCCGCCTGAAGGCGGCTGGCATTGCAAAACGGGTTATTATTCGCGCTCACGCGGTTTCAACACACAGCCGCCTGAAGGCGGCTGGGGACGACATCTTCCCTTCGCGGATGTAGTGGTCGTTTCAACACACAGCCGCCTGAAGGCGGCTGGGGACGACATCTTCCCTTCGCGGATGTAGTGGTCGTTTCAACACA
>NZ_JBQCVA010000018.1:28528-37605 GCF_051962715.1 Neisseria sp. P0008.S010 | reverse complement strand
AAGGCGGCTGGGGACGACATCTTCCCTTCGCGGATGTAGTGGTCGTTTCAACACACAGCCGCCTGAAGGCGGCTGGGATTTGGCGGGCGGAATCGGCCAATCATTCGTCGATGTTTCAACACACAGCCGCCTGAAGGCGGCTGGGTCCGCGACCAGCTCAACTGCGACTTGGCGGGGCGGTTTCAACACACAGCCGCCTGAAGGCGGCTGGAGTTGGGCGTTAATAGGAAGGCCGTCTGAAAATGTTTCAACACACAGCCGCCTGAAGGCGGCTGGCAGGCTGGCCGGCACGTTGTCCGGCAGCTTGGAAGTTTCAACACACAGCCGCCTGAAGGCGGCTGGCAGGCTGGCCGGCACGTTGTCCGGCAGCTTGGAAGTTTCAACACACAGCCGCCTGAAGGCGGCTGGGCAAAAGCAATACGGCTGCCTACTGTGGGTCATTGTTTCAACACACAGCCGCCTGAAGGCGGCTGGGCAGAGGAAATCGTCCACTACTGCGTTGGCTATCTGTTTCAACACACAGCCGCCTGAAGGCGGCTGGCGTTTACCGCATCTTTCAACGCCTTGCCCGGGCGGTTTCAACACACAGCCGCCTGAAGGCGGCTGGCAGGACGGCCTTTGAGGTTCTGTGCGGCCAGCAGGGTTTCAACACACAGCCGCCTGAAGGCGGCTGGTTTAGGCCAATTCCTGCTCGGTCGGCTCGATGACGTTTCAACACACAGCCGCCTGAAGGCGGCTGGTTGCGGGGCTGGAGGCGGCATTCAGGCGCACGGTGTGTTTCAACACACAGCCGCCTGAAGGCGGCTGGCGTTTGAGGTGCCGATGCCCAACGGCGACGTGCGCGTTTCAACACACAGCCGCCTGAAGGCGGCTGGCTCTGTAATCGAAGCAAAAAATCAGACAAGGCTAGGTTTCAACACACAGCCGCCTGAAGGCGGCTGGTTCCGTCGTTGGTAGCCAATACCGTCCGCCTAAAGTTTCAACACACAGCCGCCTGAAGGCGGCTGGCCAGGCCACCAAGGGGAATCAAAACGCCTATTTTTAACGTTTCAACACACAGCCGCCTGAAGGCGGCTGGGTAAAGACCTTAGGTCATCAGTCACTTTATGGGGTTTCAACACACAGCCGCCTGAAGGCGGCTGGTTCCTCTGTACCTCGGGCAATGATAGCACATACTGTTTCAACACACAGCCGCCTGAAGGCGGCTGGTACGTCCGCAACGAGTATGAATTTAAGCTGGGCTGGTTTCAACACACAGCCGCCTGAAGGCGGCTGGGGCTGCGCCTCTTTGGGGTCGGTTACGTGGTCGGCGTTTCAACACACAGCCGCCTGAAGGCGGCTGGTCGATTATCTGGTTATCGCCGATGATTTCATTCGGGTTTCAACACACAGCCGCCTGAAGGCGGCTGGCATCGTTTTTGCCGGAAGCCGTTTTTCTGTAGGGTGTTTCAACACACAGCCGCCTGAAGGCGGCTGGCAGGCTTTGCCGTATCAGGCAACGGATGAGCGGGTTTCAACACACAGCCGCCTGAAGGCGGCTGGACGAATCAGATATGAGCAGGTGGGGGATGTATTCGTTTCAACACACAGCCGCCTGAAGGCGGCTGGTTAAAGGAACGTGATTTTGATTTAATCAGGGTAGGTTTCAACACACAGCCGCCTGAAGGCGGCTGGATCATCACGCCGAAAATTGCCACCGATACGCCGAGTTTCAACACACAGCCGCCTGAAGGCGGCTGGCTCCGGTTCGGCCTATTATCGGTCGGGTTTGAATGTTTCAACACACAGCCGCCTGAAGGCGGCTGGGCTCCTCCTTCAGCCAAAGATTGACCGGTAACGATGTTTCAACACACAGCCGCCTGAAGGCGGCTGGGGCAATTTTAGTACCATCTTCCGCTTCCATTGTGTTTCAACACACAGCCGCCTGAAGGCGGCTGGCGCCTATGTAAAATATTTGCAATGCGTCTGCCGGGTTTCAACACACAGCCGCCTGAAGGCGGCTGGACATACCGTCAGTGCTAAATATGTTTGCAGGATTGTTTCAACACACAGCCGCCTGAAGGCGGCTGGAACTTTGGTGTCCAAACTTCTAGCAATTTCGTTTGTTTCAACACACAGCCGCCTGAAGGCGGCTGGGCCGCTCCGCGCATATTTGGCATCGTTTTTGCCGGTTTCAACACACAGCCGCCTGAAGGCGGCTGGTTCGCAATGCATCGGGCTGAAACTTGTCGTGCCTGTTTCAACACACAGCCGCCTGAAGGCGGCTGGCAAATCTTCACACATTTTTAAAGCTCCTATGACGTTTCAACACACAGCCGCCTGAAGGCGGCTGGCGAATCTCCGAATCAATCACGGCAAGGATATTCAGTTTCAACACACAGCCGCCTGAAGGCGGCTGGGTTTGGGTGTTGATTTGGCCGCCTGCGGAGTTGCCGTTTCAACACACAGCCGCCTGAAGGCGGCTGGGTATGCAGGCACGTCCGCCCCACTCCTTCGGGGTCGGTTTCAACACACAGCCGCCTGAAGGCGGCTGGGGGCGACCCACCCAAGCAGCCGCCTTTACACGATTTGTTTCAACACACAGCCGCCTGAAGGCGGCTGGATCCTGTACACCTGCGAGTTTTTAGGCTACCTCGTTTCAACACACAGCCGCCTGAAGGCGGCTGGGCCGTCTTTTTCGGCTTCGGAGCAGATGCCCGGTGTTTCAACACACAGCCGCCTGAAGGCGGCTGGTGGACGGATGCGAACCCTGGGGCGCAGCAAGTCGTTTCAACACACAGCCGCCTGAAGGCGGCTGGGTCTTCTCCTTCCCTCGTCCCGCCCGCCAGTCGGTTTCAACACACAGCCGCCTGAAGGCGGCTGGGGGAGGCGGACGAAACAGTAAACGGCGCGCAAGCGTTTCAACACACAGCCGCCTGAAGGCGGCTGGAACTTTACTATCATTTCCCGCACAACCCACGAGGTTTCAACACACAGCCGCCTGAAGGCGGCTGGTCCATGTTTTGAGTTTGCGGCTCTTCTCTTCGCAGTTTCAACACACAGCCGCCTGAAGGCGGCTGGTTCTGTGTTGACTGCTGCCAAGATTGCAGTGTCCAGTTTCAACACACAGCCGCCTGAAGGCGGCTGGACGTACGTTATTTTTTGGCTACTGCGGTGAGTTTGGTTTCAACACACAGCCGCCTGAAGGCGGCTGGTGAAAATTTGATTTAAAAAAGGAAGTTTCATTATGTTTCAACACACAGCCGCCTGAAGGCGGCTGGATGTGGTGGCAAAACGGATTGAATGGTTTGAGAGGTTTCAACACACAGCCGCCTGAAGGCGGCTGGGTCTGGTTTGTAAAATTGGCCGACACCCATCTGTAGTTTCAACACACAGCCGCCTGAAGGCGGCTGGGCAAATGGCTTCGCGGCTCCGGCCTCTTAACCAGTTTCAACACACAGCCGCCTGAAGGCGGCTGGCGGCAGGTTTCAGGCTTGATTGAAACTTTCGTCCCGTTTCAACACACAGCCGCCTGAAGGCGGCTGGATACCTCTCACCATAGCTTCCGCCCGTCGGAGGAGGTTTCAACACACAGCCGCCTGAAGGCGGCTGGGTCTGAATCCGAATCGCAAGCTGGCAATCATGACAGTTTCAACACACAGCCGCCTGAAGGCGGCTGGCGAGTGTGATCACATCGTTCCGTTGGCGGATGGCGGTTTCAACACACAGCCGCCTGAAGGCGGCTGGTCTGCCCCGCCTTTGCGCCCAGCGTATAGCGGATGTTTCAACACACAGCCGCCTGAAGGCGGCTGGTTTTCTTTTTCCTAGGCAAAACGCCCTTAACCATGGTTTCAACACACAGCCGCCTGAAGGCGGCTGGCTGGCCGTCTGCAGGCGTGTACGGGGCAGTGGTGTTTCAACACACAGCCGCCTGAAGGCGGCTGGTATACTGACGCCCCAACCACCCGTGCAAAAGGCTGTTTCAACACACAGCCGCCTGAAGGCGGCTGGGTAACTGGTTTTAAAGGTGCTGCAATGACTTTTGTTTCAACACACAGCCGCCTGAAGGCGGCTGGCTATCAATCTTTGCTGTGACAACATTGATGTCATTGTTTCAACACACAGCCGCCTGAAGGCGGCTGGGTCAAGAACCAATAATGTCTTTCAAACAAATCATGTTTCAACACACAGCCGCCTGAAGGCGGCTGGATGTTCATTTGTTTCCCTTTCATTTTGATTTCCGGTTTCAACACACAGCCGCCTGAAGGCGGCTGGGATGGATATTGGCGAGCTGGAGCGCGTGGCAGACGTTTCAACACACAGCCGCCTGAAGGCGGCTGGTTTGACCATATTTTTTGATACATATCGGTCTAAAGTTTCAACACACAGCCGCCTGAAGGCGGCTGGTTGGTGGACTGTTTATCTTCCTACTGACAGAATCAGTTTCAACACACAGCCGCCTGAAGGCGGCTGGGTCCGTCATCGCCCATGTGGGCGAGATGGTGGAGTTTCAACACACAGCCGCCTGAAGGCGGCTGGATGTGGACGGGGTTTCAAAAGATCCGCTCCATGCGGTTTCAACACACAGCCGCCTGAAGGCGGCTGGGTTGCCTGTTGCACGTTTCTGCAATTTCCAACATGTTTCAACACACAGCCGCCTGAAGGCGGCTGGGTCAATCCGCGCAGGCATTTGAGTAATCAAATATGTTTCAACACACAGCCGCCTGAAGGCGGCTGGTTTAGGGCCTTTTCTTCGATTGCCTGCATGCGCTTGTTTCAACACACAGCCGCCTGAAGGCGGCTGGTCTGAAGAGAGATTTCCTACAAATCACACAAAGGGTTTCAACACACAGCCGCCTGAAGGCGGCTGGTAAATGCGTCGAAAAAAACAAGCCATATTCGGCTGTTTCAACACACAGCCGCCTGAAGGCGGCTGGCGCATCTGCTCGCCCCGCATCTCTTCCGATAGATGTTTCAACACACAGCCGCCTGAAGGCGGCTGGGCCGTTGCCAATTCCTCGTCTGATTGCTCTTGCAGTTTCAACACACAGCCGCCTGAAGGCGGCTGGAACGTTCAGCCCTGCTGTCGGGCTTCTCTTCTGTGTTTCAACACACAGCCGCCTGAAGGCGGCTGGTATATGCAAGCATAAAAAACTTGTATACGTGTTATGTTTCAACACACAGCCGCCTGAAGGCGGCTGGCCCTTCCCTCGTCCCCCTGTCTGATGGTGAGGAGGTTTCAACACACAGCCGCCTGAAGGCGGCTGGTACCACTTCGGCAGGCGGCTCAACCGACAGGGCAGTTTCAACACACAGCCGCCTGAAGGCGGCTGGGGCCGTACCGACGGCAATCACAATCGCCTTAGACGTTTCAACACACAGCCGCCTGAAGGCGGCTGGTTCAGACAGTTGATAACCCGCTCCGTCAGCTCATGTTTCAACACACAGCCGCCTGAAGGCGGCTGGTTCAAGTCCTCCTACTGCCTTTGACAATAATCATTGTTTCAACACACAGCCGCCTGAAGGCGGCTGGTACTGACCCGGCCAAACCAACATTTCCAACTCAAGTTTCAACACACAGCCGCCTGAAGGCGGCTGGGTAATCATTGGCTGTTATGATTCTGTTTTTCCCTGTTTCAACACACAGCCGCCTGAAGGCGGCTGGGCGATACCGTCTTACCGGTATTCGGACCGCAATGTTTCAACACACAGCCGCCTGAAGGCGGCTGGCTGAATAAATTGGCGGCTCGAGTGATTGAGGCGGTTTCAACACACAGCCGCCTGAAGGCGGCTGGCTGAAAAATCTGGCATGATTCGATATGGTCTGATTGTTTCAACACACAGCCGCCTGAAGGCGGCTGGATGGGCGCGTATGCGTGCAGCGCGTGCCACGACGTTTCAACACACAGCCGCCTGAAGGCGGCTGGAGCGGCAGTCAAGGTACTACTACAAACGCAAGGCGGTTTCAACACACAGCCGCCTGAAGGCGGCTGGCTGACCAACGGTTACGGCACAAAACAGCCGTTGGGCTGGGTTTCAACACACAGCCGCCTGAAGGCGGCTGGATCATCTTGAGAAAAGCTATCAGCCAAAGTTCAAGTTTCAACACACAGCCGCCTGAAGGCGGCTGGGGCCTGCTGCCGGGCATCCTCCGCATTGCTGAGGTTTCAACACACAGCCGCCTGAAGGCGGCTGGCCGCCGCTTCCGCAGGCGGCAACCTCGACGGCCTGTTTCAACACACAGCCGCCTGAAGGCGGCTGGTTGACGATGTGGGCGCGGGGCTGTCATGGATAGAGGTTTCAACACACAGCCGCCTGAAGGCGGCTGGAAACTGTCACATTGTTTGATACCAACAATGTCTTGTTTCAACACACAGCCGCCTGAAGGCGGCTGGATACTGGAAAAACACGTTTTATGAACAGAGCACTTGTTTCAACACACAGCCGCCTGAAGGCGGCTGGTTCTTCAGGTACACCCTCCCAAAGGGGTGCGGGGTTTCAACACACAGCCGCCTGAAGGCGGCTGGTTCACGGCGGGGCAGACAATCACCCTCGATCGGCAGTTTCAACACACAGCCGCCTGAAGGCGGCTGGGGCGGTGCGGCCGCCTTTAGACAACTGTTCGCGGTTTCAACACACAGCCGCCTGAAGGCGGCTGGCTACCATATCCCGCCCGACTGGGATGTGAAATGGTTTCAACACACAGCCGCCTGAAGGCGGCTGGGTTGGACGGGGTGTCGCAGGCACTCGGGACGGTGGTTTCAACACACAGCCGCCTGAAGGCGGCTGGCAAGAAATTTTGTTGGAATGTATCCCAACAGATAGTTTCAACACACAGCCGCCTGAAGGCGGCTGGTTGTCAAATGCTGTTGTCGAAAACCCATACACCGTTTCAACACACAGCCGCCTGAAGGCGGCTGGCAATCGGTAGTAAAAAGAGGTTGTGACAAATATGGTTTCAACACACAGCCGCCTGAAGGCGGCTGGCCAGCCTCAGGATTGAAGTTAAAAGAAATAATTAGTTTCAACACACAGCCGCCTGAAGGCGGCTGGCGCGCAGGTTGTCATGTTCGTCTGTGCGCCATCTCGTTTCAACACACAGCCGCCTGAAGGCGGCTGGTTTTGCGTAATTATTGCGCATCAGAAAAATGGCTGTTTCAACACACAGCCGCCTGAAGGCGGCTGGCCCGAAGGTGTTTTATTTCCGCGTATAGACCCGCGTTTCAACACACAGCCGCCTGAAGGCGGCTGGGCGGGTCGAGAGCACCTAATACAACACCTTCGGGTTTCAACACACAGCCGCCTGAAGGCGGCTGGGACAGACAAAGGGCGGCGGCTGCTCGGTGTTTCCGTTTCAACACACAGCCGCCTGAAGGCGGCTGGGCGGCGTGTTGCATGACCGCTACGCCGTGCGCTGCGTTTCAACACACAGCCGCCTGAAGGCGGCTGGATTTCCTCTCGCGTTTTGCCGATTAAAGAAATCTCGTTTCAACACACAGCCGCCTGAAGGCGGCTGGCATATCGGCGATACAACGCTGGGAGTCTGATGTGTTTCAACACACAGCCGCCTGAAGGCGGCTGGTAGGATTTCATCGGACTCTATTGTGCCGCTCATCGTTTCAACACACAGCCGCCTGAAGGCGGCTGGCCTTTCGGCGCAAGCCGCAGGACTGCCCAACTATGTTTCAACACACAGCCGCCTGAAGGCGGCTGGTCCGTTTTCGGTGATGACGGGGGAAACCGCCGAGTTTCAACACACAGCCGCCTGAAGGCGGCTGGTCTCGGGTGAGCTTGTTGATTACAGGTTTGAAAGAGTTTCAACACACAGCCGCCTGAAGGCGGCTGGTTCCGTTGGGTGTACAACACTTACGAGGATTGGTTGTTTCAACACACAGCCGCCTGAAGGCGGCTGGCTGCTTTCCGTGGCGGCCGAGGTGGCTATTTCATGTTTCAACACACAGCCGCCTGAAGGCGGCTGGTTTTCTGCGCCTGCTGCACATCCTCCGTCGTCATTGTTTCAACACACAGCCGCCTGAAGGCGGCTGGGGCCAGCTTGTCAATGACTTAATAGCATTAGCCGTTTCAACACACAGCCGCCTGAAGGCGGCTGGTACCTGCGATTTGCCTGTTTGGGCGGCCAGCTGTTCGTTTCAACACACAGCCGCCTGAAGGCGGCTGGTTGTATATGCTAGAGGCGATTTACTACCAATACCAGTTTCAACACACAGCCGCCTGAAGGCGGCTGGTTCATCAATAGAGTTACCAGTTCTGTAATAATACAGTTTCAACACACAGCCGCCTGAAGGCGGCTGGTTCAGTGTTTTGATGTTGTCAGCAGGCATTTGATGTTTCAACACACAGCCGCCTGAAGGCGGCTGGGTTTGCTTGATTATTTGTTTTTGGAGGGCGATATGTTTCAACACACAGCCGCCTGAAGGCGGCTGGCTGTGAAGGGATTGATCAGACCGCCCGCCGAGCCTGTTTCAACACACAGCCGCCTGAAGGCGGCTGGAGCCGTGGCCGTCAAGCCATGCCTTGAGTTTTTGTTTCAACACACAGCCGCCTGAAGGCGGCTGGAAATCTGATCGGGCTTTATGCCGATATCAAGCAGTTTCAACACACAGCCGCCTGAAGGCGGCTGGGCGGACGGATGGCCGACAAATCGCCTTTGTTGCGGTTTCAACACACAGCCGCCTGAAGGCGGCTGGTGGTGGCGGTTACCGGGGGTTGCCTGAACGGATCGTTTCAACACACAGCCGCCTGAAGGCGGCTGGTGTTGGCCAAAACCTGAACTGTTTGGCTTCGGCGGGTTTCAACACACAGCCGCCTGAAGGCGGCTGGAAAACCATGTTAATGACACTGCGTAAAGTATCTTGGTTTCAACACACAGCCGCCTGAAGGCGGCTGGCACAAAGCTAGAAAAATGACAGATAGGGAAATAGTTTCAACACACAGCCGCCTGAAGGCGGCTGGTTTCCCAATAACCGTCACACACTCAGGATTCCCAAGTGTTTCAACACACAGCCGCCTGAAGGCGGCTGGTCGCAATTTGCTGACAGCTTATAAAGCCATCAAAGTTTCAACACACAGCCGCCTGA
>NZ_JBQCVA010000018.1:0-28428 GCF_051962715.1 Neisseria sp. P0008.S010 | reverse complement strand
AGGCGGCTGGGAGCGAAGGTATCTACCTGTTCCGTCAAGTGGGAGTTTCAACACACAGCCGCCTGAAGGCGGCTGGGAGCGAAGGTATCTACCTGTTCCGTCAAGTGGGAGTTTCAACACACAGCCGCCTGAAGGCGGCTGGGCCGACACGGTTTTGCTGTGTGTCTACCGTGAAAGGGTTTCAACACACAGCCGCCTGAAGGCGGCTGGTGGTTCCTGATTTTAGATTTGACACTAGTGTTAAAGTTTCAACACACAGCCGCCTGAAGGCGGCTGGTTGATTAAAGCTATCGGCCAAATCAGATAGGCATGGTTTCAACACACAGCCGCCTGAAGGCGGCTGGGTTCTTTCTGTTGTCGGTATTGGGGGTTTTGTCGGAAGTTTCAACACACAGCCGCCTGAAGGCGGCTGGATGTGATAGTAGCAAACGTTGAAATTGTGGAGCCAGTTTCAACACACAGCCGCCTGAAGGCGGCTGGTTCATCAACTATGGCGCGGTCTAGTGCTTCGTTAAGTTTCAACACACAGCCGCCTGAAGGCGGCTGGAATCTTCATATGCTTTAGGGTTATTTTTATGATAGTTTCAACACACAGCCGCCTGAAGGCGGCTGGCCTTTCGTCAGGAGGTTTGATATTCGGCAGATGCCCGTTTCAACACACAGCCGCCTGAAGGCGGCTGGTTGAGCAATAAAGACGGACTGTTTACCATGGAGGCGGTTTCAACACACAGCCGCCTGAAGGCGGCTGGCTGCACCGCCTGACTTTCCCCGCCTGCTCCTCCGGGTTTCAACACACAGCCGCCTGAAGGCGGCTGGTGGCCGCATCCGTTACGGGGATTATGATTGTGCTGTTTCAACACACAGCCGCCTGAAGGCGGCTGGGTCCCAGATGAGCCGGAAGAACCACTGCCACCGGTTTCAACACACAGCCGCCTGAAGGCGGCTGGCCCTGCCTCCCCTGCTCCGCCTTCGGCGTTGCCAGTTTCAACACACAGCCGCCTGAAGGCGGCTGGTTATAACGCCGAGCATTGTGTTAAATTTCATCGGGGTTTCAACACACAGCCGCCTGAAGGCGGCTGGCAATCTTCATATGCTTTAGGGTTATTTTTATGATGTTTCAACACACAGCCGCCTGAAGGCGGCTGGTCCAGTGTTACTTCGTATGATTTTTTGGTACCAGGTTTCAACACACAGCCGCCTGAAGGCGGCTGGAACGTGGCATAGATGCACCGATTGTTACCAGACAGTTTCAACACACAGCCGCCTGAAGGCGGCTGGTTTTGCATGACGAGGCCGTCCGAATCAATCGGGCGGTTTCAACACACAGCCGCCTGAAGGCGGCTGGCTTGGATGCTCCCCGCCCATGTACGCGTCAGCGTCCGTTTCAACACACAGCCGCCTGAAGGCGGCTGGCTTCTCGGCTCGACCGTTTCCGATACCGGCGACAGGTTTCAACACACAGCCGCCTGAAGGCGGCTGGACCGTCGTTTCCGGGTCGTGGTTGCAAATGCCCGGGTTTCAACACACAGCCGCCTGAAGGCGGCTGGGTCTACAAAGTGTCCAGCTGGGGCATTGATGAAATGTTTCAACACACAGCCGCCTGAAGGCGGCTGGTTCCTGCAGTGTGTTGTCCGACAGGGGATAGGTCTGTTTCAACACACAGCCGCCTGAAGGCGGCTGGAGAAAAAATCAAACCATTACGACAATCTATTGACGTTTCAACACACAGCCGCCTGAAGGCGGCTGGATATCCACCAACAGGTGAACACGAAATATAGATTGTTTCAACACACAGCCGCCTGAAGGCGGCTGGCTGTTTACAACTACACATTTGAAAACAAATTGATGTTTCAACACACAGCCGCCTGAAGGCGGCTGGCTGAAATGTTCGTTCCTGCCATACCTGAAATGGTCGTTTCAACACACAGCCGCCTGAAGGCGGCTGGCTCGATAATGTCGGCAATAATCTCAATAGCCGATGGTTTCAACACACAGCCGCCTGAAGGCGGCTGGGCGCAACGCAGGGGCAAAACCCTACCGCCTTTATTGTTTCAACACACAGCCGCCTGAAGGCGGCTGGGACGGCAGGGGCTGGGCAAGAGCCTGACGAAGTGTTTCAACACACAGCCGCCTGAAGGCGGCTGGGTCAGCTTGGGTTTGCCGTCAAGCGCCAAAACGTTTCAACACACAGCCGCCTGAAGGCGGCTGGCGGCGTGCCGTGCCACTCCTTCTTCTCCACGGCGGTTTCAACACACAGCCGCCTGAAGGCGGCTGGGTCGTCCAAGCTGCCGCGCAACCCGGCCACGGAGTTTCAACACACAGCCGCCTGAAGGCGGCTGGCTGCTGTGTGTAGCAGTTGCACGCTTTGGCCGAGGTTTCAACACACAGCCGCCTGAAGGCGGCTGGTGTAGCTTGCGCCGTAGTAGCTCTTAAACCTCGGAGTTTCAACACACAGCCGCCTGAAGGCGGCTGGATCAGGGTTGTTGCCGCAACGGCAACGCCATACTGTTTCAACACACAGCCGCCTGAAGGCGGCTGGGCCCGCACCACCGCCTTTGCCGCCACCTTGACCAGTTTCAACACACAGCCGCCTGAAGGCGGCTGGGTCAGCTTGGGTTTGCCGTCAAGCGCCAAAACGGTTTCAACACACAGCCGCCTGAAGGCGGCTGGGCCGAAGTAGTTAAGGCTTTGGGTTTGTGATTTTGGTTTCAACACACAGCCGCCTGAAGGCGGCTGGGTCGTGCAACACGCCGCGCGGACGCCCTGCCATCGTTTCAACACACAGCCGCCTGAAGGCGGCTGGATGTCTTCACGGCTCCGGCCTGTTGAGCAAAACAGTTTCAACACACAGCCGCCTGAAGGCGGCTGGAGGAATATCGCTATGGCGATTATGACAATTATGAGTTTCAACACACAGCCGCCTGAAGGCGGCTGGAAAAGTTGTTAAAGTAGGCTTGACGTTTTGCCTGTTTCAACACACAGCCGCCTGAAGGCGGCTGGATACTTTAGCCATGAGCCGTTTTAACAGCCTCATGTTTCAACACACAGCCGCCTGAAGGCGGCTGGATGATTTGTTGGAATTAGCAAGCGGTAGCAACCCAGTTTCAACACACAGCCGCCTGAAGGCGGCTGGAATGCCTTTTATCAGCAATCGACGCAAGAGGCTGGTTTCAACACACAGCCGCCTGAAGGCGGCTGGGCGGCCTTTTTCATAAATCCTGCAATACTTGGCCGTTTCAACACACAGCCGCCTGAAGGCGGCTGGCTTGGTCATTTCGCCTGCTCCACCAAGTCGGGCTGTTTCAACACACAGCCGCCTGAAGGCGGCTGGGGCCTGTGGTCTGGGCGGGCGTGGTTCGGGTCGGCGGTTTCAACACACAGCCGCCTGAAGGCGGCTGGGGTTTCAGCCAGCGTCCCCGGAGGGCTGCCCGAAGTTTCAACACACAGCCGCCTGAAGGCGGCTGGGATTGCGTTAAAGATGCGGTAAGTAGGGCTGCTAAGTTTCAACACACAGCCGCCTGAAGGCGGCTGGAGGCTGTTAAAGCGGCTCATGGCTAAAGTATGGTGTTTCAACACACAGCCGCCTGAAGGCGGCTGGCCAAACAAATCGGTTTTTTCAGACGGCCTTTGAAAGTTTCAACACACAGCCGCCTGAAGGCGGCTGGATGGCAACTGGGACGGAACGTACAACGTTCCATTAGTTTCAACACACAGCCGCCTGAAGGCGGCTGGTTGCTAATTTCGACTGGAAGACAGCGATAGAGCTTGTTTCAACACACAGCCGCCTGAAGGCGGCTGGATATTGAGATGCGAGATGTTGGAAAATCTCTACGTTTCAACACACAGCCGCCTGAAGGCGGCTGGCAGTATCTGGATGTTTCAAATACTGCATGATGTTGTTTCAACACACAGCCGCCTGAAGGCGGCTGGCGTCATATTCGGCTGGTTCGCCCCCGAGAGCATGAGTTTCAACACACAGCCGCCTGAAGGCGGCTGGGGGCTATTCGTTGTTCCATGCGCGGCAGGCGCAGGAGTTTCAACACACAGCCGCCTGAAGGCGGCTGGGTTGGCGGCTGCCAAGAAAATGCAGGCGGAAGACGTTTCAACACACAGCCGCCTGAAGGCGGCTGGCCGCCCGTCTTGGCGTTCCTGTGCTTACTTGCTGGTTTCAACACACAGCCGCCTGAAGGCGGCTGGCTCGTTCACCTTTCTCGCCTTTGAACGTAGCGAGTTTCAACACACAGCCGCCTGAAGGCGGCTGGCTTTCATCGGCACGTAAAGGATTTCGCCAGTGTCGCGTTTCAACACACAGCCGCCTGAAGGCGGCTGGTAGAGATTGTTTTTGATTGACCCATCACACACGGCGTTTCAACACACAGCCGCCTGAAGGCGGCTGGCTTTTCTGCGATATGACAGAACAAACACTGTTAGGGTTTCAACACACAGCCGCCTGAAGGCGGCTGGGAAGCCCATATTTGTCACCTGATGTATATGACACAGTTTCAACACACAGCCGCCTGAAGGCGGCTGGGAAGCAATCCAAGAAATCGAACAATTGGAAACAGTTTCAACACACAGCCGCCTGAAGGCGGCTGGACGAACCGATGTTGCTGCCAAATCACGCAAACTGGTTTCAACACACAGCCGCCTGAAGGCGGCTGGCGTGGAAATTCCGAAAGGATTTTCATTTGCCAAAGTTTCAACACACAGCCGCCTGAAGGCGGCTGGAACGAATTCTTGGACTTTTTAAAGGTCGTAAAAAGTTTCAACACACAGCCGCCTGAAGGCGGCTGGTTGCATCTTGAGCCAATTCGATTGGTGCAACCACAGTTTCAACACACAGCCGCCTGAAGGCGGCTGGATTGTCTTTAAATACATCTACACCCATCATGAACGTTTCAACACACAGCCGCCTGAAGGCGGCTGGCTACGATTAGCATAATCGTAGTACGCTATATTTGTTGTTTCAACACACAGCCGCCTGAAGGCGGCTGGTTATTGGTATTGATCCAATGTATTCGAGCACTAACGTTTCAACACACAGCCGCCTGAAGGCGGCTGGGGCGCTGTGTGGGGCTGGCCGTCAATCGCGGGCTTGTTTCAACACACAGCCGCCTGAAGGCGGCTGGGGGGCATGGGGACGTCTGCCCTTACTTGGGCATGTTTCAACACACAGCCGCCTGAAGGCGGCTGGTTTGGCAGGCTGTCGATGTTTTGGGCAACAGCGGTTTCAACACACAGCCGCCTGAAGGCGGCTGGTTCCTTAAATAGATATATTGTTATTTTATTTATAGTTTCAACACACAGCCGCCTGAAGGCGGCTGGTAATAAGGAAGTTATTGAAAATCCCAAGACAGTTGTTTCAACACACAGCCGCCTGAAGGCGGCTGGGGTTAAAAATTCTGCCTACGAAGCTGGTAAACAAGTTTCAACACACAGCCGCCTGAAGGCGGCTGGGTATCGATATTCCAAAAGGATTTGCTTTCACAAGTTTCAACACACAGCCGCCTGAAGGCGGCTGGAGCCTCTCTCAAAAGCCTTGCTCCATCAGGTTTCGCAGCCCTGATTTCGCTAAGCTCCCAAGAAAAGCGCGAACGCGAGTATAACACAGCCTTTTCCGTTACACCCGCATTCACAATATCCTGATTGTTAAAGAACAATCCCAGTTCGCCAACCCCGTCGCATTTTCATGAGAACCGCAGGTTGGCGATTCACACAATCAACGTATCCTTAAACACATCCACCGCCGGTTTTGCGCCGTGATGTTCCACTTTGCGCCGCCATTTGCTGCCCAGATGGTAAAAGCGCAGGCTGTCGGTTTCGGGGTTGTAGGTTTTCAAAAGTTTATCTTTTAAAACAACCCACTGGTCGGGCGCGATGTCGCATTCGAACACCGAATATTGCACGCGCACGCCGTAGTCCAAACACAATTTCGCCACGCGCCGCAGCCTTGCCTGTCCTTCCGCGTCTTCCAGCGAAATATCGTAAGTAATCAGCATCAGCATTTTGTATTCCCATGTGCAGGCTGCTTTAGAGGTCGTCTGAAAACATCCAACCCGTTTTCAGACGACCTGCAAACCTATCTCATCAAAAACGGCGGATATTCCGCCAAATCCCCGCGCAAGTGCCGCGCCAACAGCATGGCCTGAATATGCGGCAGTAGCCCGATTTCCACTTCCTCGCCCCAAAACGGATGCACGATTTTCTCCTGCTTTTTCGCCTGCAAGGTTTGGAACAAAAGCTTACGCGCCTCCGCTTTTAAGCTTACCGCACCGCTTGCCTCGGTAACAAAATCCTGCGGTTTGATTTGCCCGCGGTTAATCAGCGACAACACCAACCTGTCTGCCCACCATGCGCGGAATTCTTCCAAAATATCCTGCGCCAAACTGTCGCGCCCCGGCCGGTCGGCGTGCAGAAAGCCTACCTGCGGATCCAGCCCCACGCCTTGCAGCGCGCCGCTGATGTCCTTGCCTAAAATACTGTACACAAACGACAACAGCGCATTCACCCCGTCTCTGGGCGGACGGCGGTTGCGTCCGTCAAAAGTAAAGCCGCTTTTTTCGCTTAAAAGCTGCCCGAATACGCCGAAATAACGCGCCGCCGCGTCGCCTTCAATACCGCGCACCATGTCCAGCTTGGCCGCGCCCTTCAACTGCCGCAGCGAAATGTTCAAAGCATCGACCGCACTTTGAATCACCACATTCTCGCCGTAATTGCGAATCTGCCGCTGAAGCACCCGCTTACTCGCCTGAATCTTTGCCGCAATGATATTGCGCGCAATCGGTACGGGATTTTGCTCCGACACCCGATACTGCGCCCGACGCAGCAGCACATTGCCGCTTTGCCGCCCCTGAAACCGCCCTAAGAAACGTCCGTTCTCGGTAAAAAACACCAAATTTACATTATTTTCACCGCAAAACCCCAATAAAAACGGCGACACCAACACATTGCCAAAGCAGAAAATATGCCCGATAGAATGCACCGGCAACTGCGCCACCTTCTTACGCTCCTGCTCCACCACCAGCGTCTCCCGCTCCTTATGCAGATAGCTGCCTTGGGTGGTGATATAGAGCGTGTTTTGCAGTTTGCGCATGGGGAAACTCCTTGGGGTTTGACCGTACTTTTGGGGCTATGATTGGGCTACCTGAAAGACGGTAGGTCGGATTCTTGAATCCGACTCCAACATTGCCAGTCCACAACAATCATTTCAAATTACATCAATCTCAACAAATCTTTGGACACAAGTATCAGATCTTGTATCTACGCATATCAGATAAATCAATTAAATAAGTACCGCCATAAAAAAGGCGGTACTACTCAATCAAATTAAACAAAAAACAATCAAGGTTTCAACACACAGGCATCTATAAAGCACCTGGAATTATAGAGTGATCTTCTTACATACCTCCTTTAAAGACAAAAGACAAACAAATGAATATATTCACGAATGGAAACGGAAATATCCATCTATCAAATAGATAATCGTAAATACAGTTAATATTAGTATACTAACAATTTTTCTAATTCCCTTAACATGGAATAAAATTTCATCATCAGCTCTTTTTTCCAAATGAATTTTCCAGCCTTTATCGCTCCGACTACCCATTTTTCCTCCCATAACAAGATGTCAGGAGTCCATAATAGACCACTTCAAAAACAAAGTCAATTCCTTGATTGTTTATTGTGAAAATAATTCATTTACATACCCCACACTCCTATCCCGTTTCCCTAACAACTCCGGCTGGCAAATCTCCACCAACGAGCAGGCTTTGCAGTGTTTACCATAGTCGGGCGGCGGGGTTTGACCGCTGTTTAGGAGTTCGCGCACTGCGGCGATGGTGGCAAGTGTTTGGGCGCGCAGGTCGTCTGAAAACACGACGGGGACGCGGTGGCGGGTTTGCATATACCACAGCGCGCCCTCAGAGACGGTTTGCCCCGTCATTTCTTCCAAGCACAAACCTTGGGCGCAAAGCTGGATTTCGTCCATCGGGTCGGGTTTGGGCTTGCCGCGTTTGTATTCTACAGGTTTCAGGCTGCCTGTTTTCGTGTCCACTTCTACCAAATCCAACACGCCGCTGATGTCCAGTTTTTCCGCCGACACATGCACCGCCCGCTCAAAGCGCACGCCCTTGCGCGTTTCCGGCTCGCCCGAATCCACCCGCTCATGCAGCGCCTTGCCCTGCGCGGTCAAATAGTTCTCCGCCCACGCCTGCTCGTTGTGAATCAACGCGCATTGACGCGGGCAGAAGGCGTAGTGTTGCAGGGCGGAAAGGGGAATCAGGCGCGTGTCCTGATTTTCCCTTGGACTTTCAGTTGAAAGTGCGGTCATTTTTTCAAAATTTTCAATAAATTTTTGTTATAGGCAAAAAATTCTCTCTATCCATTCATCTTTATCGTATGGACCATGGACACTCTTAAAGCATCCTCTACTTTCAACGCTTCTATCCAAATCTTTAACTATCCAATCCGTAACGCAAATGACTTTGTTCGTTTCAGCAATAACACCTTTAACAATACCTATATGTAAGATTCTAATTTCAGATGATCCTTGCCCTTTCATTCGCTTGATTGCAATTCGATCGCCTACTTGTATTTGTTCTCCTCTTTTAAATTGTTCAGGTTGGTCTTTCTCCTCCCATCCCAGCATCCAATAACCATTTTTCACAAAAAACTGATCTTGATGATCCTGTCCACCCCAAGAGGCTCCAACTAACCAATATTTCATATTTGTTTCTCCAACTTGATAGAATGGTGGGCAAGGATGCCCACCCTCTCGTTAAAAGTACGGTCATTTTTTAAATGTTTTAGAAGCCGTCGATTTGTTGCGGAACTAAGCCATCAAGTTTTTCCAGTTCATAGCTGCCGTCCGCATTCACTTTCAGGCTGCCGTGCACTTTGGCCGAAGAATATTGCCCTGCTTTGCTGTTGTGTTCCCACCAGATAAGTTTCAGCACCTGCATGCTGCCTTCGGGGCGGGCGGATGATGCGTCGCCTTCAAAGAGTTTGGTGAGTACGGCTTTGATTTTTTCGGCATCGTCGTCTGAAAAGCCGGTGCGCTCGGCAAGTTGCGGCGACATTGCACCGAAGGCAACGTACACGCCCTGATCGACGCGGTGCTTCATGCCCATGGTGTCGGAAGATTTTTTCGTGCCGTCGCCTTCGCCGCTGACACTTTTGGTGATTTGGGTGCTGGTGATGTTAATTGGCTCGACGCTAAATGCGGATTGAATGGTAACGGGCCCGCGCACGGCGATGGATATGCCGCTGCTGCCGTCGCCGCTGAATGCGAAAACTTGTCCGAAGCTGCGTACATCCAGCCATTTTTCACAGGCTTTCTTGGCGGTGTCGTCTTTGTTGGCTTTTTTGGCGTTAAAGGCATCCGCACCCAAGCCGACATCTTTGTCTTTGGCACGGTTGGCCAGGCTGGTCATGCCGTCGGTTTTCTTTTCGTCCGATTGTACGAAGATGCTCTCGCCGCTGTCTTGCAGGCGGTCGCGGATTTTGCGTTTCAGGCACACATCGGTCATTTCGCCGAAACCTTGGAAATCAGCACGCGGGCGGTTACCGTTTAAGGGGTCGCCGTTAGGGTTGGCGTTGGTTACTTTCAGGATTAAGGCAAAGTCGATTTTTTTGGTTAAGCTCATTTTTGTTTTCCTTTAAATGGGTTATTCGTGGGTTTCGGTTACTTCTTGCTCGGGTTGGTTGGATTTGTTGCGATATGCCATTTTTTGGCTGTGGTATCCCAACAGGAATTCTGGTTCCAAAGGTTTGTCTAAATCGCATCCTTCCTGTTTCAAATCATCCAGCATGCATATAAGCTGATTAATTTCGTTTTCTCGATTGTTCAAAAAGCCTATCGGGCTGGTTAAAACAAATTTTTCCGAAATCCTAACTGGGTAGTCTTTACGCAATCGGTCTTTATACGGTTTCAGATTGGTTTCAAGCTGCTCCCATGTATGAAACGGACGCATAACAAAACGCTGCATGTAGTTTTCTGCGTTGGTTGCACGGGTTTCGTTGGCTATTCTCAACGCGGTGCGTTCTAAATGTTCGGCAACTGCTAGTAATCTACCAAATATATAATCGCGCGAGCGGTTTTGGGGATCCAAGCTCATAGGGTAAGTTCTCCGTTGTGATAAATCGTGATGACGGGCTCGCCAGCCTTTGTATAGGGCGCAGGCGACGCCGATGTTTCTTTGCCACTCCCAGTTTTCGCAGCCGTTCGGGTTGCAGGCTGCCTGAAAACTCTTTTGCACCAAATCTTCGGGAATCGGCACGGATGTTCCGCCTGCGATAACGGGCAGAAGGCGGGCATAAAGTTGTTTTTTGAGCGTGTCGGACAGGGATTTGCCGTACACGGCTTCGGCAATGCTGTAAGGCGACGGCGGGACGAAACGCCATTGGGTGCGCTTGTCGGTTTTTTTGCCGTTTTGGACTTCAATGCTGTAACGCTGATACCAGGAAAAATCGTCAATCCACGCGTCCAAATTGGCGAAATAGTCGGCAAGCAGAAATTCTTGGTAATAGGTCAGTGCCATGCGCCCTGGTGTGGCGGAATCGAGCATAATCAGGGAGATTTGTTCATGGCCTTTCAATTCTGCCTGATAGCCGTGCAGTTTCTTTTTGATGATTTGCGCAGCAGCACGCCCGATATTGACAGACCAATCGGGGGACGGCTGTTCAGATGATGTTTGCGATGAAAATTCATCAGGATTTTCAACCGCACTGATGTCCAGATTATCCCAATCGATTTCGCTGGAAATGTCTTTCATCGGCGACGGGACGGGTTTGCCGCTAATTGCCCATACGACGGTAACTTGGTCGCCGTTTCGGATGCCTTGACGGGAAATCAGCCAACGCAGCGCGCTGTGTGCCTTGGCGGATACATCTGCCGATACGTTGGCGGCTTCTTCGGCAGTGGCAAAACGCCCGCGAAAGGTGTAACCCGCCGTATCGTTGGAAGAAATCAGTTTGGCTTTATCGCCCGTGTGGCGCAGCTTGGCGGGATGCATGGTGGAAATGACAGTTTCTTCGCCCTGCACCAAGCAAAAACCTTTTTCGGCTTTTTCCGAAGCGGCGTAATCCGCCCAAGATTGCTGTATGGTTTTGTCCGTCCAAGTTTGGCTGTGTACGTCGCCCGCAATTTCCACTTGCCAGCAAACCAATGCCGAACCGAATTCGATTTCGCCTTTAGTTTTGGGTAGCACGGAGAAAATCGACGGTGCATCGCCTTCGGCTTCCCATTTGTTCAGCACTTTGTTACCGGAATCGAGCTGAAATATGCCTGATTCCACCAAATCGGCAACCACCCGCCCTTTGGCAACATAGTTCAACACAGCCTGCACTTTGGGATGGGCAAAAGGCGATTCGCACCATGCTGTGAGTTGTTTCAGGTAGCCGTCAAAATAGGCTTTCTTTTCACCGCCGTAATCGGCGTAATCTTTGGCGACATATTGGATTTTGTCAGCAAGCGGATGCGGGGCTTCGCCGCTGGTGCGGTTTTCAGACGACTCGGTGGCAGGCAGCAAAATCGCCGTTTTCGGCGGCATCACGCGTGCCGTCTGAAAATTGCCCTGACCGTCAATCACGATAACGATATGCGCGTTTTGGATGGTATGCCCGACCGGCGTCAGCGGCTCGGCATCATCGGTAACCCCCTGTTCCAAAATGCTTTCATACGTCCGATAAAGTTTCTGCATCCAGCTCATAATCCCAGCTCCTTGGCTTCATCTTCCACAGGCTTGACGTTTTCGCCGCGTTTGAACGGTTTTTCAGGCTGCATTTTGCGGATAAACCGGGTTTTCAGGCTGCCTGCACTTTCGTTTACACTGGGGAATTCAATCACGCCGTTTTGCATATTTGCCATCCAAAAACGGCTGACCAATTCGGGCTTTCCTGTTTCTTCGGGATAGCCAAAACTGTGGAACATCAGGCCGAAATCTAAGTTGTCGATTTCATCGTAAAATCCTGCTTTCCCATCTCGACTTGGACTGCCAAACTCGCAAGGCTCGACATAGCCTTGGCAATCGCGCGTGCCGAGAAAAATATCCTGCCGCCCACCGCGTTCCAACATTCTTCTGGCAATGGCGATGTGTTTGCCGAAATTGCGGTCGCCTGCCAATTCTTCCCAATGCTCATTCCATTCAAAATGGGCTTCCACTTGGTATTCCACGTCCTGCAAAAAGGTGTAAATCGCCAAAGTGTTGCCGCCGTTCCAATCCAGCGGCTTAGTGGATTTGCTTTGGGTGCGGATGGGTTTCATTACGCGGATGCGGTCGATATGCCAAATCAAAGTCGGCTTCCAGTAAATGCTTTTGACAATGCCTTTAATAGCTTCGTATGTCGGCACTTGGTAGCTGAATTTTTCGCCGCCAATTTTGGTAACGGGGTCGGTAAACAAGGCTTGCCGCCCCCATACGCGGAAACTGATTTTGCTGTCCATATTGCTCCTATAAGTCGTAAAAAGTCATTTCGCTTGTTTCGTCTAAAGACAGGCCGAATTCATTGTTGTAATAGCGTTCATCCAAATAATAAATGCCAGAATCTTCAATGGTTTCGTGTAAGGCGTTTTCTTTTTGCAATTTATCCCAAACGTTAGGGAAGACGTTCACGCTGTAACGCTGGGCTTTTTTCTTTGCTTCATACATTTCTTTTGGATCCCATTCGCCGCAAAGTTTGGCAATGAGTTCCACGCCCTCACCATACGGCACAATCACGGCATGGGTCGGCGCGTCTATGGCTTGGAAAGCACGCCCTGCACTTTTGAAGGATTGCATTAGCAACGGCAACGGTTTGCTTCTTTGATTATTTTTTTCACCATAAGGATTCAGCGCGTTATCGCTCAACCAATCCAGCAGTGAACCCGTTGCGCTGTTTTTGACGGAATACGACATTTCATCGCTGCGCTGGTAAAAATAGTATTCAAAATAACGCTCCATCGCGGCAGGCTGCAAAATATCCTGTCCGACAAAATCGCGAAACACGCGCTCGGCATGGGTTTTGCCTGCCTGAATATCGGGTAATATCCGCGTAAAATCTTGCTCTTGCAAATTCAACACCCAAACCTGCCCTTTGCCTTCTTTCTCGCCGTGCCGGTTGCAGCGCCCTGCTGCTTGGGCAATGCTGTCTAATCCGCCCAAGGCACGAATCACGCAAGCCATCGAAATATCCACGCCTGCTTCAATCAACTGGGTGCTGATGCAGATAACGGGTTGTTTGTTTTTCAGACGAGCTTTGATGGTGTCAAAAATCGCTTTTCGGTGCGCCGCGCATTGGTTGGTGCTTAAATGAAACAAGGTCTCGGGCGGCACGTTCTGCCCCTTGCAATACTGATAAAGCTCCTGCGCCCATTTTTTGGTATTGACGATAAACAGGCAGCTTGGGGTCGTCTGAAACTGTTCCAGCAAAAACGCGCCCGCTTCTTCCACATTCCAGCCGCCTGCTTTTTCGTTGAATCGGATTTCCACACGCGACAAATCGGCAAACAATTTGTCCAAATCCTGATGCTCGCCCATGATTTCGGCATGTGCAGGCTGCTTTAACAAACCTCGTGCAGCAATGCTTTCCCTTTTATCTTTTGGGAAATTCTGCAAGCCCGATTCGCCAAGCAAAGGCTGCGTCGCCGTACACAAAACCGCCGTGCTTTTGCCAAATGCCGTCAACCAGTTCAGCACATTGCAAAACAAATGTACGCATTTCACGGGCAGGGTTTGGATTTCATCAAAAATCAGCACCGCATTGGTCATCGGGTGGATATGCCGCGCGCCGCGTGTGCCGCCGCCAAACCATGCGTCCAAAAACTGCACCATGGTGGTAAACACAATAGGCTTATCCCAGTTTTCGGACAGCAGTTTGTCCTGCCAGCTTTGTTTTTCAGGTTCTAAATTGGAATGGTGTTCGAGCACCCAATCTTCGCCGAGAATTTCGCGCACGGCTTGGGCATTTTGATCGATGATGGAAGTATAGGGAATGATGTAGATAATGCGGTCGAGATAGTGTTTTTGCGCATGATGTAGAGCATAGCGCAGGCTGGCCAATGTTTTGCCACCGCCGGTCGGCACAGTCAGTGTATAAATACCTTGAGAATCGGCTGCTCTTTTTAGGCAGTCGTCTGAAATTCGACGGCGGATTTCGTCAATGGGATAACGGTTTTCAAAGCTCGCCAGATGTGTTTCCAATTTATCAATAGCCGGGTGCCAATCTGGTTTTTCAGTCAAGCGGCGGACTTCTTTTTGCGCTTCCCGCTCAAAATCTGAGCTGTTGATACGGTCGGCATCAATCAAGCAACTGAATAGGAAACGGGTCAGGCAGCCAAGATAAAATTCTTTGATTTTTTCATTGATTCTTGAGTCGGAAAGAATCGGCTTCACCGCTTTGAGCAGGCTGCGAATTAGATTTTCTCCTGCCAATTCATGTGCTTTTTGCTGAACAGCTTTATCGGCATTTTGCTCGCATTCCGCCAAATGCGTCAATTCGTCCTCTTTTTCAAACCGTTTTTTCCATACGGCGTTGCCTTCGCCGTCCAAACAGTCGATCAAGCCTTCACCGTGGTGCGATGCAATGCACAACCCCAGCATTTGCCCGAACAATTCGCCGATGCCCTGCGCCACACCGAATTTTCTCAATTCGCGGTAAACCCATTGCGCACCGGCGGTGGAATGATCCACTTTACTGCCGTTCGGCGTACTTTCTTCATCATCCAAATCAGGATTAAACAAACCGGTTTCATCGTGGATATATTTTTGGAATTTTCGGGAATATTTACCGAAATCGTGCATGAGTCCGAGTAACTCGCCCACTTGATCTAAATCCAGCTTAGCTGCCAATAATTTGGCGATCTCGGCAGTTTCCGTCAGATGGGTTTGCAAAGATTGAGGTTGCCCGTCCGATTTGCGGACATGGGCGATGTAGTTAAGATTCATCACTTGCTATTTATCAAAAATAAAATTGCACCCTACACCACCATCTAAATATTTTCAACAAAATATATACAAACTATGAATAATAGCAATTAAATGAAATAACTATCATAATAATTACAATAAAATATTTTTATTAGCATCTCTTTCAAAATATATTCCTTAAACACAATATCGAAAATGAAACTACTGCACAATCAATCAGGCGGATTATTTGTGTGGCGGCATGACCCAACGGCACGGGGGCAATGATTTGCCAGATCGAAAAACCAAGCAGCGACAGCATAGCGCAGAGAATCCAAAAACGGTATTTTTGTCCAATGGTTTGACGAGAGCGGTATGGCCGGCGGCGGGCGGTGTGGAATACAAAGTACAGGCAGGCGGTTACGCCTATTACACCGCCGCCGTATTGCAGCCATTTAAAGATTGGCAGAAACAATACGGTTTGTTGCAGCACGGGGAAATGCTGTACAAACCAGCCGGTGGGGTGGGTAAACGCATCAAGGAAAAGATGGGTGGCCATGCCGAATAAGGCGTTCGGTATAAAGGAAGCCGCTTTGAGTTTATTAAAATCTACATTTTCAGACGGCCTATAGGGGGCGGCATTCAGGCAATTGGGTAAAAAATCAGACAAAGTGTCCCGCCACAGGGCAAGATAAAACCAATAAACCGCGAAGCACAACGGCAGGTTCGGCCACAGCATATCAGCCAAACCATGTCCGCCGGATACGGCACGTCCATGCAGAAAATAGACGAAATCAGGAGAAAGGCTTCCGATGACCAATGCGGGGAAATGGCAATAACGGCAGCGTGAAAACGGCAAAACGGCAACCGGGTGGGCAAGGGTAAACGGCATATTTTGAAATCCGATGATGATGCGTAAACATGATTTTAGCGCAGCCGGAAGAGTAGAAAATATCGGATTTGATTGCAGGCAGGACAATTTTCTATGTTTACGAAGAGAATAAAAAATCTGAAAAACTAGTTTGTTCAAACCGGTTTTTCAGACGGCCTTTTACTGAGCTTCTGGAATATTATGAATAAACGGACAATAAATTTGGCAGCCCGCTCCCATCCGTACAACAAGGGGCGCAGGCTGCCGATTCTTGGCTGATAAAAATACTTCCTCAGACGGCTAATTTTTCTCAAACTTCAAATAGCGCAACAGCAAACCTAAGCCCAAGAAACTGCATACCAGATAAATGACGTTGGAAATGCCGTGCCACATACCGAAAGAACCGCCCAACAACGAAAGCAGCCAGTTTTCCGTGCCCGCCTTATGTGCCGCGATAACGGGGGCCATCAAGAATTGGTTGGCTGCGGTCAGCAGCAGCAGGAGGATAATGAATTTCGGTGCCACCTTACCGTTGTTGGAAAACGAACGGTTGCGGTTACTCCGCACCACCAGCCAAGCCATGGCCCAGACCAGCAGGCCGAAATAATTGTTGATTGAAAACAGCACGCCGGCGATGTTCCCCGCTTCCTGCTTGCCAAGCCGTTCAAACAAAACCGGTGCGGCCACATAGCCCGCCATTACCTGCATACCCAGCCACAGGCCGGTCAGCAATGCGCACAATCGGTTCATTATTTCCTCCTGAAATTCAAGTCTGCCTGCATACTAACACAATTTTCAGACGGCCTGAGGCACAAGCCGCCCTATACCAGATTCGAACCGTCCTTAGGATGCAGATAAACGAAAACCCAGCTTGCACAAAAAGTAATCGCACCTATAACCAAAAACGTATATTGGAAAGCCTGATGCACATTGCCCGTCCGCGGATTGCCGCTGCCGAAAAAATTGAGCAGCAGCGCACCCAGCGCGATGCCGAAACTGATGGCCAACTGTTGGTTTACCGCCATCAGGCTGTTGCCGCTGCCTTCCATCTGCGGCCGCAAATCGGCCAGGGTCAGCGTATTCATCGACGAATATTGCAGCGAATTGCACATACCGAGCACAAACAGAACCGGCACAATCAGCCAAACCGGCGTAGACGCATCCGGCAAAGCCATGGACATAATCAGCAAGCCGATAATGCGGGTATTCCAAATCAGCACCCTGCGATAGCCGAAACGGACAATCAGCGGCTTCACAAACGGCTTGGTCAGCAAAGCGGCCAACGCCACAGGCGCAAGCATCTGTCCCGACACACTCGCACTGCGCATAAAGGCCACCTGAAGCAGCAAGGGCATCAAAAACGGCATCGCCCCCATGCCCAACCGGCTGATCAGGTTGCCCAAAATCCCTAAACGGAACGTCCGCACCAAACGCAGGCGCGGCGGATACAGTGCGAGGTCGCCGTCGTGCCGCGCATGCCGCCAATAGCACCACAAAGCCGCCAAACCGCCCGTGCCGCACAAAGCGGAAAACAAACGTGCGCCCGGATGCATCAGCAATTCAACCGACAGGCTCAACCCCATCGCCGCCGCACCGAAAAGTAAAAAACCGGTCAAATCGAAATGCGGCACGCTGCCCTCTGGCGCGGAAAAATCAGGCATGATTTTCGCTGCCCCAACAATGCCTGCCAAACCGATGGGCACATTGATCAAAAACACCCAATGCCAACTCGCATATTCCACCAAATAGCCGCCCACCAGCGGACCGGCTATCGGCCCCAGCAGCGCAGGCATCACGACGAAATTCATCCGGTTGATCAACTCGGCCTTATCGTAAGCCCGCAGGATAATCAGCCTCGGCACAGGCACCATCATCGCCCCGCCCATCCCCTGCACCACCCTGGCGAACACCAGCAGCGGCAGGTTCGGTGCCGCCGCGCACATCAGCGACCCCAGCACGAATAACGCCATCGAAACGGAAAACACCTTCTTCGTGCCGTAGCGGTCGGTCAGATAACCGCTCATCGGCATAAACAACGCCAGCGTCAGCGCATAGGAAATCACCGCCGACTGCATATTCAGCGGCGACTGCTGCAAATCCGCCGCCATCTGCGGCAGCGCGGTATTCAATACCGTCGCATCCAGCATCTGCATAAAAATACAAACCGCCAACAGCAGCGGCAACCATCTGGACGGTGTGGCAGCCATATCCGGCCTCCTCTTAAATAACAGGCCGTCTGAAAAACGGCTTTCAGACGGCCTCATCATAACGCACTAAGCGTTTTCGTTCACTTCGGCAAGCATCGCCTGCAACATCGCTTCGATATCCGATTTTTCCCGCTCGGAATACACATCCGCCGCCAACAGGATATTCCGCGCCTCCAGCAAACCTACCTTCCGGTTATGCTGCACGAAACACACACAGCCTAAAAAAGGCACGCCGCCGTTTTTCAAGCGGACAAGCTCTCCGGCCAACACCCGCCCCTCCAACATCGGCAGGCTTTCCGCATACTGTTTTATTTCGCCGACCGTTTTCATCGTCCGCACCTTTTCAGACGGCCTTATCCTGTTTTTTCACATCCACCAGCCGCGTACCCGCCAAATAATCGTATAAAAACTGACGGTCGGCGTTTAAAAGCGCGAAACCCCACGGCAGAATCCACCAAATCAAAGCCGCACCGCCCGCCGTTTTCGGCGGCACGCCCATCCCGCGGTTCAGCGCAGCATAAGCCAGCATCGGCACAAAAACCAAAAACACGCAGGCCCAAATAAAGCGCAGCCTCAGCAGGTTCAATGGCGGCCGGACACCCATCCGGTCGCACAAACCGATACGCCACACCTGCATCGCCAGCGTCTGCCCCTTCTTATGCCAGTTTATTTTGAAATACAGCCACCAGGCATACAGAATCACCAGCGTTACCAGCAGGCTGCTCAACTGCGGTGCGGACTGATTGAGGAACAAAGCCAGAATCCCGGCAGGGATAAAGGCCGCGCAACTGACCGCGCCAATCAGCAATAATTCGTAGCACAAAGCCGCAAACCGGCGTTTCAGCGGCGCGGCGGGAAGCATATTTTCATTCATCGTAACACCAATCATCATATAGTAAATTCAAATAAAAACCCTCCATACCGTCATTCCCGCGCAGGCGGGAATCCAGACTTCAATTTGTCGGGAACGCTTAGAGAAGACCGTTGCATAGCCGAACTTCCGCACTCCCGCCTGCACAGAGCGCGAAGCAGGCCGGCGGCGGCCAAACAATAGTCGGAGGCTTCTTATTTCAATTCACTGCCATCACACGGAACAGGCGCAAACGGCAGGCCGCCTTTCAGACGGCCTTCACGAAAAATGCCTTTCCAACGCCGCAGAGGCCGTCTGAAAAACATCCGCGCCGTCATACGGGTCGAGCAGCGTATCCGCTTCCGTCTTGCGCAGCCAAGTCAGCTGCCGCTTCGCCAACTGGCGGGTGGCGGCAATACCGGCATCGACAAAAGCACCGTAAGCGCAGGCACCGTCCAAATAATCCCACGCCTGGCGGTAACCCACGCAGCGCATCGAATTGTGTTCCGCCGTCAATGACGGATACTCCGCTTTCAGACGGCCTACTTCTTCGATAAACCCCTGCTCCAACATCAACCGGAAACGCCGCGCAATCGCCTCGTGCAGCAACTCGCGCCGCTGCGGGAACAAAACCAGCGTATGCAGCCGCAACGGCACACGGTAGGCCGTCTGCACCGCCAAATGGTCGCTCAACGGCCGCCCGGTCAGCAGGAAAACCTCCAACGCCCGTTCGATGCGCTGACTGTCGCCCGGCTTCAACCGTGCGGCGGTGGCCGCATCCACCTCGCACAAACGGCGGTACAACCCCTCAAGCCCCTGCTCCGCCTTCTGCGCCTGCAACTGCGCCCGCACGCCGGCATCGGCCTGCGGCAAATCGTTCAAACCGTTTACCAGCGCGTGAAAATACATCATCGTACCGCCGACAATCAGCGGCATACGCCTGCGCGCACTGATTTCGCCGCACAGGCGCAGGCAGTCGGCGGCAAACTCTGCCGCGCTGTAAGACTGCAGCGGCGAAATGATGTCGATTAAATGATGCGGCACGGAAGCCAGCTCTTCGGCCGTCGGTTTGGCCGTCCCGATGTCCATCCCGCGGTAAACCAAAGCCGAATCCAGGCTGATGATTTCCAGCGGGAAACGCTGCGCCAAACGCAATGCCAGCCCGGTTTTGCCGCCGGCGGTCGGCCCCAAAACGGCAAAGGCTTTAGGAAAATCCATAAATTCGCCAATACGGATGCAAATTGAAAGGCGGCATTATAACAGGCCGTCTGAAAACCTTTTCCCCGCTTTTCAGACGGCCTCCGCCACACTTCTTCCAAAAACCGCCGTCCGCAGGCGTATAATCCGCCCGTATACGGAGCCGCCGCCGGTCAAAACGGCAAAGGCCGTCTGAAAACCCGAAAAGGAACAAAAACATGCAAATCATCCACACCGTCCAAGCCCTGCGCGAATGGCGCAAAACCGCCGGAACGGTTGCCTTCGTCCCCACCATGGGCAACCTGCACGAAGGCCACCTCGCCCTGGTGCGCGAAGCGAAAAAACGCGCCGGCAACGTCGTCGTCAGCATATTCGTCAACCGCCTCCAATTCGGCCAGGGCGAAGACTTCGACCGCTACCCGCGCACCCTGCAACAGGACGCCGACAAACTGGCCGGCGAAGGCGTGGCCGTCGTCTTCGCGCCCGACGAAAAAGAACTGTATCCGAACGTCGAACAACGCTACAACGTCGAACCGCCGCACCTGCAAAACGAACTGTGCGGCAAATTCCGCCCCGGTCATTTCCGCGGCGTGGCCACCGTAGTTTCCAAACTCTTCAACATCGTCCAACCCGATTACGCCTGCTTCGGCAAAAAAGACTACCAGCAGCTTGCCGTCATCCAAGGCCTGACGGAAGACCTGAACTTCAACATAGAAATCGTCCCCGTCGATACCGGCCGCGCTTCAGACGGCCTCGCGCTTTCCAGCCGCAACCAATACCTGAGCGAAGCCGAACGCGCCGAAGCCCCGCGCCTCTACCGCGAACTGCAGGCCGTCGCCGAAGCGGTTAAAAACGGCAACCTCGCCTACGCCGAACTGGAAAACGCCGCCCGCCGCCGTTTGGAAGAAAACGGCTGGACTGTAGACTATGTGGAAGTCCGCCGCGCCGACACGCTGGAAACCGCCCACGCCGGCGACAAACACCTGGTCGTACTGGCTGCCGCCCGACTGGGCGCGACCCGTCTGATCGACAACGTCGAAATCCGCCTGGATTAACCGCAGGCCGTCTGAAAAACACCTTTCAGACGGCCTCCCAACCACAAGGAGAAAACCATGCATCCGATTCGAGAACCCGTCCGCAGCGGCCTGCTGCAGGTATCCGCCATCCATCAAATCTACTGGGAAGAAAGCGGCAACCCCGACGGCATCCCCGTCATCTTCCTGCACGGCGGCCCCGGCGCGGGCGCATCGCCTGCCTGCCGCGGATTTTTCAACCCCGAAAAATACCGCATCGTCATCATCGACCAGCGCGGCTGCGGCCATTCCCTGCCCTACGCCGAAACCCGCGAAAACACGACTTGGGATTTGGTGGCCGACATTGAAAAAGTACGCGAAATGCTGGGCATCGAAAGCTGGCTGGTATTCGGCGGCTCTTGGGGCAGCACCCTCTCGCTGGCCTACGCCGAAACCCATCCCGAACGCGTGCGCGGGTTGATTCTGCGCGGCATCTTCCTCTGCCGCCAAATCGAAATCGACTGGTTGAGCGAAGCCGGCGGCGTAAGCATGGTTTACCCCGAACAATGGCAACGCTATCTGGCCGCCATACCGCCGGAAAAACACGGCGCGCTAGTGCAAGCCTATTACGAACTGCTCCAATCGCCCGATCCCGCCGTCCACCTGCCGGCCGCCAAAGCCTGGGCAGACTGGGAAAGCTGGCTGATTCAGTTCGAACCCAAGCCTGTGGACGAAGACGCACAGGCTTCCTTGGCCATCGCGCGGCTGGAGAACCATTATTTCGTCCACCAAGGTTGGCTGCAGGGCGACAAAGCCATCTTGGCCAACGCCCACAAAATCCGCCACATCCCCACCGTTATCGTGCAAGGCCGCTACGACCTCTGCACCCCCACCCGCAGCGCATGGGATTTGAAACAGGTGCTGCCGCAGGCCGATTTGCGGATAATCCAGGGCGGACACTCCTCCTTCGAGCCCGCCCTGTCGGCCGCGCTGGTGCAGGCGGCGGATGAATTTGCCGAACGCCTGTCAAAATAAGTCCGCCCCCCAACCTCAATGCAACAGGCCGTCTGAAAACCGCACAGCCGTTTTTCAGACGGCCTTCCATTTGGTCGCCCGGTTGCAAAATCCCTTTGAATTCCGCCGTCAAACAGAGTACATTCACGCTTTGCCCGCAAATCTTCACGGAACACAACAATGGATAAATTCAGCAAATCCGCCAAACTCGACCACGTCTGTTACGACATCCGCGGCCCCGTACACAAAAAAGCCCTTCAACTTGAAGAAGAAGGCCACAAAATCCTCAAACTCAACATCGGCAACCCCGCCCCGTTCGGCTTCGAAGCACCCGACGAAATCTTGGTGGACGTTATCCGCAACCTGCCGACCTCGCAAGGCTACTGCGACTCCAAAGGGCTGTATTCCGCCCGTAAGGCCATCGTCCACTACTACCAAACCAAAGGCCTGCGCGACATCACGGTAAACGACGTTTACATCGGCAACGGCGTGTCCGAGCTGATTACCATGTCCATGCAGGCACTTTTAAACGACGGCGACGAAATCCTGATTCCCGCGCCCGACTATCCGCTGTGGACGGCTGCCGCCACCTTGGCGGGCGGCACGGTACGCCATTATCTGTGCGACGAAGAAAACGGCTGGTTCCCCGACCTTGCCGACATGGAAGCCAAAATCACGCCGAAAACCAAAGCCATCGTCGTCATCAACCCCAACAACCCCACCGGCGCGGTGTACAGCAAAGAAATCCTGCTCGAAATCGCCGAGTTGGCACGCAAGCACGGCCTGATTATCTACGCCGACGAAATTTACGACAAAATCCTCTACGACGGCGCGGTACACCACCACATCGCCGCCCTCGCCCCCGACCTGCTGACCATCACCTTCAACGGCCTCTCCAAAGCCTACCGCGTGGCCGGATTCCGCCAAGGCTGGATGGTGCTCAACGGCCCGAAACACCACGCCAAAGGCTATATCGAAGGCCTCGATATGCTCTCATCCATGCGCCTGTGCGCCACCACGCCGATGCAGCATGCGATTCAGACGGCCTTAGGCGGTTATCAAAGCATTAACGAACTGATCCTGCCCGGCGGTCGCCTGCTCGAACAGCGCAACAAAGCCTACGAACTGATTACCCAAATCCCCGGTATTTCCTGCGTCAAACCGATGGGCGCGATGTATATGTTCCCGAAAATCGACACCGAAATGTACAATATCCATGACGACATGAAATTTGTCTACGACCTTTTAGTGCAGGAAAAAGTATTGCTGGTGCACGGCACGGGCTTCAACTGGGTCAAACCCAACCACTTCCGCATCGTTACTCTGGCCTACAGCCACCAAATCGAAGAAGCCATAGGCAAACTGGAACGTTTTCTGAAACATTACCGCCAATAAGGCGCAATACCAAGAGGCCATCTGAAAGCATTTGCAGCTTTCAGACGGCCTCTTTTTATTCAGGCAGTTTCAGGCTGTTTCAGCCCGGTTTATGCCGGCCAAAAATTGCGCGGCGCATCCAACACGGGTTTCACGATGCCGGTGCGCACGGCAAAATCGCCGAAGCCCTCATCTTTCAGACGGCCTTTCGCCCACGCCCCTATCCAATCATCCAAAAGCTGCAGGATTTCCGGCTCGGTAATATTTTCCTTAAACAAACGCGGAATGCGCGTGCCTTCACGGTTGCCACCCGTATACAGGTTGTAGCGGCCGACCGCCTTGCCCACCAACCCGACTTCCGACAGCATGGTGCGGCCGCAGCCGTTCGGGCAGCCGTTCACACGCAATACAATGTGTTCTTCCGGCAGGCCGTGTTTCGCCATCAGGCCGTCCACATGGTCGATAAACGCCGGCAGGAAGCGTTCGGCTTCGGCCATGGCCAGCGGGCAGGTCGGCAGCGCGACGCAGGCCATGCTATTTTCGCGCTGGCGGGTTACGCCGTCGCTAATCAGCCCGTATTTGCGGGCAAGGGCTTCGATTTTGGCCTTGTCGCGGGCGGAAACGCCGGCCACAATCAGGTTTTGATTGGCGGTCAGGCGGAAGTCGCCCTTGTGGATTTTGGCGATTTCGCGCATACCCGTTTTCAGCGGGCGGTTCGGCATATCGGTGATGCGGCCGTTTTCGATAAACAACGTCAGATGCCATTTTTTGTCTTCGCCCTGCACCCAGCCGATGCGGTCGCCGCGCGTGGTGAATTCATAAGGACGTATCGGCCGGAACTTCGCCCCCATGCGGCTTTCCACTTCTTCGACAAACACATCCAAGCCGACGCGCTCGATGGTGTAGCGGGTTTTGGCGTTTTTGCGGTCGCTGCGGTTGCCCCAGTCGCGCTGCACGGAAACCACGGCGGCGGCGCAGTCCAACACTTTGTCCAAACCGATAAAGCCGAATTCGCGGGCGGTGTTGGGGTAGGTTTTGTGGTTGCCGTGTTCGATGGACAAGCCGCCGCCGACCAGCACGTTGAATCCGGCCAGCCTGCCGTTTTCTTCGATGGCGACAAAGTTCAAATCGTTGGCGTGCAAATCGACGTCGTTGTGCGGCGGAATAACGACCGTGGTTTTGAATTTGCGCGGCAGGTAGTTTCCGCCCAAAACGGGTTCGGCCGCGTCGCCGCTTTTCACGGCTTCGGGCAGCGGGGCGTTGCCGGTGTTTTCGGTGGATTCGACTTTTTCGCCGTCCAGCCAGATTTCGGCATAGGCGCGGGTTTTCGGCAGCAGGTGCTCGCTGATTTTCTTCGCCCATTCGTGCGCTTCTTTGTGCAGCCCGCTTTCAATCGGGTTGCTGGTACATAAGACGTTGCGGTTGACGTCGCCCGCCGTGGCGATGGTGTCCAAGCCCAGCTTGTTCAACCATTGGTGCACGGCTTTGATGTCGGGTTTGAGCACGCCGTGGTATTGGAAGGTCTGGCGGTTGGTCAGGCGGATGGAGTTGTAAAGGGTGTGGCTGTCGGCAAACTCGTCTATGCCCAGCCACTGCTTGGGCGTAATCACGCCGCCGGGCAGGCGGCAGCGTATCATGACGTTTTTCAGGCCTTCCAATTTTTGCTCGTTGCGTTCGGCGCGGATATCGCGGTTGTCCTGTTCGTACATGCCGTGAAAACGGATGAGCTGGAAGTTGTCGCCGTTGAAGCCGCCGGTCAAGCCGTCGTTCAGGTCTTCGGCAATCGTGCCGCGCAGGTGACGGCTTTGGCCTTTAAGCCTTTCGTTGTCGGCAAGCGGGGTATCGGGGAGTTTGGCGCGGGGGTCGGTCGTGGTGGTCATGGCATTCCTTGGATTTATGCTTGTTCGGGATGCCGCCACTGTAATCAGGCCGTCTGAAAAAAGGAAAGAATGCTTGTTTGTAAGCAAAGACGAGTTGGTTATAAAAAGGCCGTCTGAAAAATATGAGCCCTGCCGCGCTTATTGCTTTCAGACGGCCTGTGTTAGAATACGCCGTTATCGCTTGCAAAAAGCCCCTAATTAGGTCCAGGAATCAATATGCTCACTCAATTAGCTAAAAAAATATTCGGCAGCCGCAATGACCGGCTGTTGAAACAATATCGAAAAACAGTAGAGAAAATCAATGCGTTGGAAGCCGAAATGCAGGCTTTGGATGACGCCGCGCTACAGGCCAAAACAGCCGAATTCAAACAGCGTATCGCCGACGGGGCCGATTTGGACAGCATTCTGCCGGAAGCGTTTGCCGTCTGCCGCGAAGCATCCAAACGCGTTTTGGGCATGCGCCACTTCGATGTCCAGCTGATCGGCGGCATGGTGCTGCACTACGGCAAAATCGCCGAAATGCGTACCGGTGAGGGAAAAACGCTGGTAGCCACCCTGCCCGTATACCTCAATGCCCTGTCTGGCGACGGCGTACACGTCGTTACCGTCAACGACTACCTTGCCCAGCGTGATGCGGCCACGATGGAGCCGTTGTACAACTTCCTTGGCCTGAAGGTGGGCGTGATTATCAGCGATCTTGAGCCTTTCCACCGTCAGAATGCGTATGCCGCCGATATTACCTACGGCACAAACAATGAATTCGGCTTCGATTACCTGCGCGACAATATGGTTGCCGACCAATACGACAAAGTGCAGCGGGAGTTGAACTTTGCCGTAGTGGATGAAGTGGACTCCATTTTGATTGACGAAGCCCGTACGCCTTTGATTATTTCCGGCCAGGCAGATGACAACGTCCAACTTTACCAAATAATGAATCAAGTGCCGCCCCAATTGTTCCGTCAAGAAAGCGAAGAAGGCGAAGGCGATTATTGGGTGGACGAAAAAAACCACAGCGTCATCTTAAGCGAAGCAGGACACGAACATGCAGAAGAAATTCTGACTAAAATGGGTCTGCTGCAAGAAGGCGATTCGCTTTATTCCGTCAGCAATATTTCCCTGATGCACCATTTGATGGCCTCACTGCGGGCTCATACCCTCTTCCATAAAGATCAGCATTATGTGATCCAAGACGGCGAAATCGTCATTGTCGATGAGTTTACCGGCAGGCTGATGTCCGGCCGCCGCTGGTCTGATGGTCTCCATCAGGCAGTAGAAGCAAAAGAAGGCGTTGAAATCAAACGTGAAAACCAAACCTTGGCTTCAATCACCTTCCAAAACTATTTCCGCCTCTATAAAAAACTGTCCGGCATGACCGGTACGGCCGATACGGAAGCATTTGAATTCCAAAGCATCTACAACCTCGAAACCGTTATCATCCCGACCAACCGCCCGATACAACGTAAAGATTTCAACGATCAGATTTTCCGTTCGGCCGAAGAAAAATACGAGGCTGTGGTTAAAGATATTGCAGAATGCTACAAACGCGGGCAACCGGTTTTAGTTGGTACGACCAGCATCGAAAATTCAGAATTGGTTTCCCATTTGCTAAATCAACAAGGCATCCCCCACAATGTCTTGAACGCAAAAGAGCACCAACGCGAAGCCCTCATTGTGGCCCAAGCCGGTAAAGTCGGCGCGATTACCGTTGCCACCAATATGGCCGGACGCGGTACCGACATCGTACTTGGAGGTAACGTCAAACATCAGGCAGATGCCATCCGTGCCGATGAAAACCTGAGCGAGGAAGAAAAAGCAGCACGTATCGCCGAACTGGAAAACGGCTGGCAAGAAGAACACGACAAAGTCATGGAGGCAGGCGGTCTGCATATCATAGGCACAGAGCGTCACGAAAGCCGCCGTATCGATAACCAGCTGCGCGGACGCGCCGGTCGTCAGGGCGACCCTGGTTCTAGCCGTTTCTACCTTTCATTCGAAGATCCTCTGTTGCGCCTGTTTGCCCTAGATCGTGCTGCCGCCATCCTCAATCGTTTAGCACCGGAACGCGGTGTAGCCATCGAGGCTGGTATGTTGACCCGCCAAATCGAAGGCGCGCAACGAAAAGTAGAAGGCCGAAACTTCGATATGCGCAAACAAGTGTTGGAATATGATGATGTTGCCAATGACCAGCGCAAAGTAATCTATTTCCAACGCAACGACATCCTCTCCAACCCAAATATCAGCGATCTGGCAAAAGAATTCCGGCGTGAAACCATCTATTCCTTAGTAGACAACTATATGCCGGCAGACAGCATGGAAGAACAATGGGACTTGCCCGCACTGGAAGCGCAATTAGCCAGTGACTTCCGTTTAAATGTCGATATTCAAGGTTGGCTGAAAGAAGACAACACTCTTGATAACCAAGATATTAAAGAACGTTTATTGGCGCAAGTAGAACAGGAATATGCCGAAAAAACCGAATTGGTGGGCGATATAAACATGCAGGGATTCGAACGCAACGTAATGCTGCAAGTGATCGATACACAATGGCGCGAACATCTCTCCGCTATGGATTACCTACGCCAAGGTATCCACTTGCGCGGCTATGCCCAAAAGAATCCCAAACAGGAATACAAGCGCGAAGCATTTGAAATGTTCCAAAACTTATGGAGCAATATCAAGCATCAAATTGCATCTCTGCTGATTTCGGTACAAATACAGATGAACGAAAATGTTGTGGAAGAAAGTGAGCCTGGGAATTTGGATAATCTTAATACTCATGCCTTCCAGGCTGATGCGCCGAATATGGAAGAAATCCTGTCACAATCTCAGAGTGAACTGGTATCTGAAGCCTTCGATCCAAATGATGATGAAAACTATACCCCAGAGGCATTAACTGCACGCGGCTTAATTGTTCATCGTAATGACCCCTGCCCCTGTGGCAGTGGCTTGAGATATAAACAATGTCACGGAAAATTGGTTTAATTTAGAACGATATAAAATAAAAACCGATAGAGAAAAACCGTCTCTATCGGTTTTTATTCAGGCTATAAACTAACTAGTAATCTGAGACCTTTGCAAAATCCCCCCAAAATCCCCTAAATTCCCACCAGAACATTTAGGGGATTTCTCATGAGCACCTT